>DASPHQ010000228.1:0-5824 GCA_035629595.1 Urbifossiella sp.
CCCGCGTCGGCCGGCTCGCCGTCCTGGCCCGCCGGCCGCGTCAACCGGGCCAGCTTCAGCGCGTAGCGGATCACGAAACCGGCCGCGGGCACCCGCCGCACCAGATCCTGCATCCGCAGCACCTCCTCCGCGTCCACCACCCGCTCGACCTGCGGCCGGGCCGCCGACGTGGTGCTCTCGATCACCCGGAACTCGTCGTCCTCGGACGGGTAGCCGACGTTGATCGTGAACATGAACCGGTCCTGCTGCGCCTCCGGCAGCGGGTACGTCCCCTCCTGCTCGATCGGGTTCTGCGTCGCCAGCACGAAGAACGGGTTCGGCAGCGGGTGCCGCACGCCGGCCACCGTCACCTGCTTCTCCTGCATCGCCTCCAGCAGCGCCGCTTGCGTCTTCGGCGGGGTGCGGTTGATCTCGTCGGCCAGCACCAGGTTGGCGAAGATCGGCCCGTGCAGGAACCGGAACGCCCGGCCGCCCGTGGCCTTGTCCTCCTGGAGCATCTCGGTGCCGGTGATGTCCGACGGCATCAGGTCCGGGGTGAACTGCACGCGGTTGAACGACATCGCCATGCCGTCGGCCAGCGTGCGGATCATCAGCGTCTTGGCGAGGCCGGGCACGCCGACGAGCAGCGCGTGGCCGCGCGACAGGATGGCGATGAGGAGCTGTTCGAGCACGTCGGTCTGGCCGACGATCACCTTGCCGCACTCGGCCAGGAGGCGGTCGGCGGCGGTGCGGAGGTGCTCGGCCGCGTCCAGGTCGTCGTCGGTCAGGTCGCCCACCGGCTCGGCTCGCAGTGCCACGCAACGCCCTCGGGGTTCGTCGGGATGGGGTAAGTATAGGGTCCGCCGCTTGCGGCGATGCACCGCGGTGCATCGCCGCAAGCGGCGTCATTTCTTGCCGATCAGCTCCAGGCACACCAGCCGCTCCTTGCCGCGGACGTACACCCGGCCGTCGCTCACCACCGGCGGCGCCCAGCACGGGTAGCTCAGCTCCGCCACCCGGTAGCGGCTCACCTCCTCGTACCGGGCCGGGTTCGCCTTGAACAGGAACAACTCGCCGAACTCGCCGAGCCCGACGAGGTGGCCGTCGATCAGCGTGAACGTGCAGCGCGACGCCCGCCGCAGCGTCCACTTCACATCCCCGGTCGCCAGCTCGACGCAGCGCACGTCGGCGTCGGTGTCGTGCCGGCCGCTGCTGCCGTACACGAACCCGTTGTGGTGGATCGGCGTGCTCCAGTGCGACAGCAGCGTCTTCTCGAACCGGTCCTTGTCGTCGTCCGTCCACAGCGTCTTGAGGGCGCCGGCCTTCGCCTCTAGCAGCACCGCCCCCGGGCCGTAGCACTCGGTCAGGAGGATGCGGTCGCCGACCACGAGCGGGTTCGCGGCATTCACGCTCTCCTCCAGCTTCGACCGCCACGGGAACGCGAACCGCTTCGCCCCCGTGCCCGGGTCGAACGCGAACAGGCCGCCGCGGGCGAAGTACAACCCCGTCCGCTTCCCGTCGATCGTGCGCACCACCGGGCTGCTGTAACTCGCCAGCTCGTCGCCGGCCCGGTAGCGCTCGGCGCCGGTGAGCTTGTCGAGGCCGACGACGGCCGAGCCGTCGGGCCTGGCGTCGCGCAGGTCCGCCGGCCGCGGCCCCTTCGGGCTGCCGCCGACGGCCACGATCAGCGTGTCGCCCTCGACCACCGGGACGCTGCCGACGCCGAAGAAGTTCTGGTGGAAGCGGTACTTCGCGCGGGTGTCGAGCTTCCAGCGCTCCTTCCCGTCGGCGGCCGCGACGCACGCCAGGACGCCTTCCGGGCCGACGACGTACACCCGGTCGCCGTCCACGACCGGGCAGGCGCGGGGGCCGGGGTCGTAGCCGTAGTAGTCCTCGTAGGCGGTCGGGTACTCGTAGGTCCAGTGCTGCTTGCCGGTCGCGGCGTCGCGGCAGGTGAGGCGGCAGGCGTTGTCGAAGCGGTCGAAGTGGAGCAGCTTCCCGCCGGCGACCACCGGCGGGGCGTAGCCGGTGCCGAGGGGGCAGTCCCACAGCTTCTTCAGCCCGTCCTTCGGCCACGGGGCGACGAGCCCCTTTTCGGGCGAAACCCCGTCCTGCGTGGGGCCGAGGAACGTGGGCCAGTCGGCCGCGAGGAGCAGCGGGACGACGAGCGGCGCGAGCGAACGGCGGGTCATGGCGGCCTCCGGGGGACCGGGTGCCATGATACCGCCAAAGCCCGGGGACGGCCGTCCCCGGGCTTTCCACGCGTTACGGGTCCGGGTGTAGGGGTTGGGCGGGGGGTGCGGGGGAAAACGGGTGCCTCATCCGGGCGTGCGAATCTCCCCGGAGTGGCGGGCGGGGGGTAAGATCGTGTGACACCCGCCGGGGAGGCGTCATGCTGTTCTTCCTGCTCGCCGGCCACGCGCTGATGGACTACTCGCTCCAGAACGACGCGATGGCCGCGTGCAAGTGCCGGCGGACCACCAACCCGCTGCAGCAGGCGGTGCCGTGGTACTACTGGCTGACGGCACACGCGCTGCTGCACGGGGCGGCGGTCGGAGTCATTCTCCGCTGGTCCGGGGCCGACTACAACGTCGCCGTCGTGTTCGGACTGACCGAGACGATCCTCCACTGGCTCATCGACCTGGGGAAGTGTGAGAAGCTGTACAGCATCCACATCGACCAGGGTCTCCACGTCCTGTGCAAGGTGGCGTGGTGGTCGCTCCTCACCAGCGGCGTGGTGTCCTACGCCTCGGCGTAGCACCGGAGGACGATGCGTGGTCCGCCGCGAAGGCCGGGCGTGGGTGACTCTCCTGCTGGTCCTCGCCGCGTTCGCGGCGGGGGGCGCCGCCGCGTACCTCTACTTCAAGCCCGCCCCCGTCGCGCCGACGCGCTCCAACGGCTCCGAACCCGCCCCGCCGGCGCGCGTCGCCGCCCTCGGCCGCATCCAGCCGGCGGGCGGCGTCGTTCCCGTGTACGGCCCGCCCGGCGACCGCATCGCCGAGATGCGGCCGCTCTCCCCCGGCGACACCCTCAAGGCCGGCGACGTGATCGCCGTGCTGGCGAGCCGCGACATCCGCGCCGCCGAGGTGAAGGTCGCCGAGGTGCAACTGGCGGAGGCGAAGGCGGCCGTTGCCGCGGCGACGGTGGCGGGGGCGAAGAAGATCGAGGCGGCGAAGGCGGAGGTCGCGCAGGCGCTGGCCGGCGAGAAGGCCGACCTGGCGGCGCTCGAGGCGAAGGCCGGGCTGGTGGCGAAGCAGCGCGACGCGGCGGCCCGCCAGCGGGGCCGCCTCGACGCCGCCCGCGCCGACGGGGCCCGCATCGCGGCCGAGGACGTCGACAAGGTTCAACTCCTCATCGATCAGGCGGAAACGGAACTGGCCGCGACGGCGGCGGCGCGCGAGAAGGCGGTGGCGACTTACGCCGGCAGCCGCGCCGCCGCCGAGGCGCGGGTGAAGGCGGCCGAGGCAGAGCTGGCCGAGGCCGAGGCCCGGGCCCCGGTCAAGTCCGGCGACGAGAAGCTGACGGTCGCGAAGAAGGCGCTCGAGCTGGCGACCCTGACGGCGCCGACCGACGGCGTGGTGCTCCGCGTCGCGGGGCGGACGGGCCAGCCGACGGGGGCCGGCGAGCCGGTGCTGCAGATGGCGGCGCTGACCGACATGGTGGTGGTCGTGGAGGTGTACGAGTCGGACGTGGACCGGCTGTCCGAATGGGTGAAGAAGGGGCCGGTGCCGGTCGAGGTGACGCACCCGGCGCTGCCGCGGGCGCTGAAGGGGACGGTGCGGACGGACGCGGACGTGGCGCGGATGATCGCCCGCAACCAGGTGTTCCCGCTCGGCCCCCGCGAGGACGCCGACCGCCGCGTGGTCGAAGTCACCGCCCGGCTTGACGCCGAGAGCGCGCCGGTGGCGGCGCGGTTCGTCGGCCTCCAGGTGACGGCCACGTTCGCCCCCGCCCGCTGACCCGCCGCATATTCTGACCGTACCTCCCCCGCAGGACGCCGCGGTGCCCGACGACCCTCGCCACGTACCGCCCCAGACCACGGTCGGCCACGTCGCGCCCGACTCCGTAGCCGGCACGGCCGATCAGGCGACCCGACCGTCCTCGCCGCGCCCGGCCGGCCCCGACGCGCCGCCGGACGTGCCGGGGTACGACGTGGTCCGCGAGGTCAGCCGCGGCGGCATGGGCGTCGTCTACGAGGCCCGGCAGCGCTCCCTCGGCCGCTCCGTCGCGCTGAAACTCGTCCTCGGCGACGCCCGCGCCGAGGGCGTGGCCCTGTCGCGGTTCCTGGTCGAGTCGCAGGCCACCGCCCGCGTCCACCACCCGCACGTCGTCCAGGTCTACGACTCCGGCGAGACCGGCGGCCGCCCCTACCTCGTGATGGAGTTCTGCCCCGGCGGCACGCTCGCGGACCGGCTCAAGGGCGGTCGCATGGACCCCGCCGCCGCGGCCGGTCTGCTGCACCAGCTCGCCGGCGGGGTGGCGGCGGCGCACGTCTGGGGGATCGTCCACCGCGACCTGAAGCCGCAGAACGTGCTGTTCGACGCCGCCGGCGAGCCGAAGGTCGCCGACTTCGGCCTCGCCAAGTTCGCCGCCGGCGCGACCCTCACCAAGCCCGGCGACGTGATGGGCACGCCGGCGTACATGGCCCCCGAGCAGGCCAGCGGCCGCACGGAAGGCATCGACGCCGCGGCCGACGTGTGGGCGCTCGGCGTCATGCTCTACGAGTGCCTCACCGGGACGCGGCCGTTCGCCGGCTACTCCACCGCCGCGATGCTGCTGGCCGTTCAGGGCGCCGAGCCGGTGCCGCTCCGCCGCCTCGCCCCCGGCGTGCCGCGCGACCTGGAATTCATCTGTCACAAGTGCCTGCGGAAGGCCGCGGCGGACCGCTACCCGTCCGCCGCCGAACTGGCCGCCGACCTCGACCGCTACCTGAAGGGCGAGCCGCTCTCGACCCGCGACCGCGGTTACCAGCTCCGGCACGTCACCGCCCGGTGGTGGAAGCCGGCCGCGGTGGGACTCGTCGGCACGGCGGCGCTCGTCGCCATCTACCTGTCCACGCGGCCGCCGCCCGATGCGGTGACGCCCGACGACCCGACCGCGACGCTGCGGCGGCAGGAGGTGGAGCGGCGCGTCGAGGGCGTTCGCGCCGGCCGGCCGAACCCGGACCGCGAGTACCCGCACCCGGTCGTCGCGATCGACGCCCTGGCCGAGCCGACGAACGCGGCCTTCCGCGTCATCACCGACGACCGGGTGGCGGACCTGCGGTCGTGGAAGAAGCTCACCCCCGCCGAGCCGGGGGCGGAGTCGTTCGTCATCTTCCAGAACCGGCGGGTGCTGACGCGGACGGCGCCGGCCGACGAATACCGGATCGAGTACCGCACCACCGGCCGCGACATCATCGGCCGGGCCGTCAGCCCGAGCCCGGAGAAGGCGCGCGTGTACGCCGCGACGCAGCCCCGCGCCGTCGGCGGGCAGGCGATGAAGGTGCGGCACCTGGCGCTGGACACGCGGGGCGTGCCGCTCCACGAGGAGTTCACCGCCCAGGTCGTCGCCACCTACCGCGACTCGATCCAGACGCCGGCCGACCAGTGGCTTGGCATGATCGGCTACACCGGGGCGCTGAAGTCGTCCATCCTCATCGTCTTCCCCGACGACCGGCCGTTCGTCGAGTACCGGCTGCGGGTGGCGCCGCCGGGCGGCGGGGCGCCGCGGGACTACGACGGGCCGGTCATCCGCTTCCACGGCGACGACCGGCGGTGGGTGTACTGGGAGGTGCCGGCGCCGTTGGACCAGCACGTCTACCGCGTAGACTGGACGTGGTAACCGTCCAACCGCGGGCCGCCGC
>DASPHQ010000229.1:0-7788 GCA_035629595.1 Urbifossiella sp.
CGCTGAAGCTCACCGGCGCCAGCCCCGGCGGACAGCTCAGCCCCTTCTGCGAACAGCTGAACGCCGCGTCGATGCCCCACTCGTCGAGCTTCACCGGAATGCACCCCAGCGACGTGACGCAGTCGGCCACCAGCAGCGTCCCCGTCTCGCGGCAGATGCGGCCGATGTCCTCCAGCGGCTGGAGCGCCCCCGTGGACGTTTCGGCGTGAACGAGGGCCAGCACCTTTGGCTTCACGCGCTTCACCGCGTCGCGGATCGCGTCCGGCTCGAACACCTGACCCCACGGCCGTTCCAGCACGGTCACGTCGGCACCAGTGCGGCCGGCGATGTCCACCATGCGGTTGCCGAAGTAGCCCATCGTGGCGACGACCGCCTTGTCGCCCGGCTCCAGGAGGTTGACAAGGCACGTCTCCATTCCCGCGGTGCCGGTCGCGGACACGGGGAACGTCAGGGCGTTCGTCGTCTGGAAGACCTGGCGCAGCATGTCCTGCGTCTCGGACATGATCTCCAGGAACTGCGGGTCGAGGTGGCCGAGGAGCGGCGTCGTCATCACCGAGAGAACGCGCGGGTGGGCGTCGCTCGGGCCGGGGCCGAGGAGCAGCCGCGGGGAGGGGTTCAACTGGCCGGGAATCGTCATGGGGAGGTCGCGGGTCCGGGGGGTCGGGGGTCGTCCACTCAGTTTACGAACCGCCCGAAGCCCCGGGGCGGCCGACCCCGGTCTTTCACCCCCGGCGCGCGACGACGAGACCGCTCACGGCCTTGAATTTCGGGTGCCCCGAGTCGCGGACCCACTCGAACGCCACCGCCTCGACCGTGCTCACGGTCGCCCCGGCCTGTTCGAGCCGACGTAGCGCCGTGGCGTGATCTAACTCGCCCCACGCGACCACCGCGTCCGCGGGGACGACGACGTGAAGTCCGGCGGCGAGCAGGTCGAGGACCGTCTGCTGCACGCAGACGTGCGTCTCCGCCCCGACCACGATCACGTTCGGCCGCTGGAGCATTTCCAGTTCTTCGAGGAAGGTGCCGGCCCCGCAGCAGCTGAACGCCGTCTTCGTCGCGGCGGGCGTCGGCAGTCGGCGGGCGATCTCGGCGGTGGTAGGGCCGAGCCCCTTCGGGTACTGCTCCGTCGCGCGGACCGGTACGTCGAGCAGCTCGGCGGTGTCGATCAGGAAGCCGGCGTTCTTCACCAGCTCCGCGGCACGCGGCAGCTTCGCCAGGAGCTTGTCCTGGATGTCGATCACGACCAGGGTCGTGTTCTCGGGCGTGAGGCGGCGCGAGGTCTTCGTCATCGGGTTCCACCCGGGAAAGGTGCGGACAGGGCGGCGCGGAGGGCGACGAGGTCGGCCGTGGGAGCGGGCACGGCCGCGGCGCCGCCGAAGCGCTCCCCATAATACCGCTCCACCCACGCCGACGGTATCGGAGCGACCACCGCGGTGCCCGGCCGGGCCGCGAGCGCGTCCGCCACGCGGGCGGCGAACTCGCGCGGCGTCTCGTCCGCGGCGGGGGCGAAGCCGTGCGCCGCCAGAGCGGCGTACAGCGGGTCGAGCCACGGGTTCTTCGGCCCCGCCGCGGCGCGGCGCACCCGGATCAGAACCCACGTCAGCCCGGCGAGGACGATCACCCCTACGAAGGGGACGACCGCGGCCGGGTTCGCCGCCAGCTCGCCGAGGGCGCTCAGGCGTTCTTCCGGCGTGGCGTCGAGGAGTTTGTCCCACACCCACGCCCAGCCGGTCGCCGTGCCCGCGACCGTACTCCCCGCCCCGGCTTCACCGGCTGGGCTCGGGTCGAGGCTGAGCCAGTGCCACACCCGGCCGCCGCCGGCGTCGGGCCGCGACACGAGCGCCGTCGCCCAGGTGTGCGTGTGGTCCTGGCGGACGTGGTAGGTGCCGTCGCCGAGCGATTCGTGCCCCTTGAACCCGTGGACGAGCGCCGCGGGAATCCCCTGCGACCGCAACATCAGCACCAGCGCGGAGGCGAACCGCTCGCAGTGCCCGGTCTTCGAGTGTTCGAGGAACTCTTCCACGGGGTCGAGCTCCGGCCGCAGACGGGTGAGGGTGAGCGTGTACGTGTACTCCGGCGACTCCGACAGGTACGCGGCGAGCGCCCGCGCCACGGCCTCGTGGTGCGCCGCCGCGGGCCGCATGCTCACGGCGCTCACGTCACCGACCTCGGCCGGCAGCTTCCCCTCGCGGACGAGCCGCTGCACCAGCCGCGTCGTGAACCCGCGCACGCTCGGCACCGTGCTCGTCGTGAGCGCCTGATCGACGCCGCCCGAGAGGAGGAAGCCGACGCCCAGGTCGGGGTCGGGGAGGGGGACGGTGTGCTGGACGTAGCGGAGGGTGTGGCTCTTGTCCGGGCGGCCGGGGTGGCGGAAGAACGTGCCGTCGGCGAGCGGATGCCACGGCCGCGGCGGGAGCGCGTCAAACACGTCGACGACGGGGATCGACCCGCCGGGGGACCACACCACGGGTTCGGCCAGGAAGTCGGAGCGGAGGGCGAGGGGGACGGTGTACGCGAGGCGGTACGCCGCCGCCCCGTACTCCGGCGGACGCCACGGCTCGGCCTTCCCCGCGGTTTCGGCCACCAGGGGCATTGTCAGCAGCGCCTCGCGCCGCCACGTCCCCTGGGAGTAGTGGGCCAGCACCCGGCCGCGCCAGCGCGTCTCCGCCGGTAGGTCGAGCTTCGGCTCGCCGGCCTGCTCCGCGACAACCTCGAACACCACCGCCGGCGTCGGCGTCAGTTCCCCGGTGCGGGTCAGGTCGACGGTGTGGTCGGGGGAGTAGCCGACCTCAATGCGGCCGGCGGTGAGCTCGAACTTCTCGATCCCTGGTGGCGCGGCCGGGGTGACGGCGAACACCGGCGTGGCGACCAGTACCGCGACGGCGAACCACCCGGCGGCCGCGGGGAGGCCGGCGCGTCGGCGACCAGCGGGGGCGGCCCCGCCGCGGGCGAGTGCGAACCGGGCCAGCCCCCAAACCGCGGCCGCGGCGTAGACGACTAGCGCCGCCACCTCCCACGGCCGCCGCGCGATGGCGGCGGCGAGCACGACGATCACCAGCCCGACGGCGTGGACGTACCAGTACACGCCGTCGTCCTTGTCGCGCCGCATCAGGAACGACACCGACAGCGCCATCAAGACCGGCGCGAGGAGGAGGATGAAGAAGACTCCCCAGCCGACGGCGATGAACTCGCCGACGCGGATCTCGCGGATGATTCGGACGGCCGCCCACCCGGCCCCGGCGAACACGATTCCGAGGCCGAGGTTGTTCGCGGCCGCCGGGCTGAGCACCTCGGCGCGGCCGCCGAGCCGGTACACCACCGCGAGCACGAGGACGACGCCGGCCGCGAACGCGCCGACCTCGGGGAGGATGGGGAACTCGGCCGCGCCGAGGGCGACGCAGGCGAGGCCCAGGGTGAGGAACGTACTCAGGCGGAAGGCGGGGTCGGCTGTCATGTGTCGTTCAGGAAGTCAGCGACCGGGGCGTTCATCGCGGCCCCGCATGATACCACGCCGGCCGGTCCGCGGGCGACACGGCCGCGAACGGCCGCCCGACCGCCCGGCCCAGCGCCGCGGCCAGGGGCGTGCCCCGCCGGCTGCTCACCACCACCCGCGCCGACCGCGCCGCCGGGCCGACCGGGTCCGGCGGCGTCGGGCGGTCGGTGCCGGTCAGCCCCGCCAGCGGGGCCAGCAGGAACCGCGCCGCCGCTTCGGAGGGTGTCGCCGACCGACGCACCGGCTCGTCCCCAGCGACGGCCACGGTCACGCGGGTGCCCGCGGCGAGGCACCACGCTCGCACCACCGACGCGGCCAGGCTCAGCGCCGCCTCCAGATTCGCGGCGTCGGCGCGCGTCGGGTTCGGCGGCAGCCACGGCTCCACGACGACGAGCAGTTCCGGGTCGGGGGCGGCGTCGTACTCGCGGACGTACGGCACGCCGCGACGGGCGGTCGTCTTCCAGTGGATGTCGCGGAGGCCGTCGCCGGGGCGGTAGGCGCGGACGCTGCGCAGGTCGGCGCGGTCGACGGCTGCCCGCACGGCCTGTCGGCGGGCTCGTCCTTCCACGCCGGCCTCGCGCCGGACCCAGCGGCGGAAGCCGTCGAGTTCGACCGAGCCGAGCGCCGGCAGCACGAGGAGTTCGTTCCCCGGCGTGCCCGGCGCCTCGAAGCGGATCAGGCCGAGCGGGAAGTCCGACCACACCCGCGGCGCCTCGCCGCCGACCACGGCGCGGGCCGGGAACGTCCGCGTCTCGCCTCGCTCGACCTCGCCGCCGCCGGGGATGCTCTCGAACAGAGCGTCCAGCGCCGATCCGCGGACGCCGGCGGTGACGGCGACCGGGCCGTCGTTGCGGACGCGGAGCGACACGCGGACGGGTTCGCCAGCGTAGACCGGGGGGTGGGCGGCCCGCGCGGCGGAGAGGCCGCGGAGCTGGCGGCGCGCCAGCCAGGCGTTCAGCGCGAACAGCGCCAGCATCACGTAGCCGAGTAGCAGCAGCGGCGGGATCGTCTTGTACCAGCCGATCGCGGCCATCACCGCCGCGACGCCGATCCACCACCGCCCCTCGCGGGTGACGTGGAGCGACCGGCCCGGCGGCGGCTCGGGGCGCGTCGTCGGCCTCACGTCGGCACCTTCCGGTTGGCGACGATCTCGCGGACGACCGGCCCCGCGTCCGGGCTGCCGCCGGCGGCCCAGCCGCGGCCGACCAGGCGGTGCGCCAGCACCGGTTCGGCCAGCCCCTTCACGTCGTCGGGCACGACGTAGTCGCGGCCGTGGGTGAGGGCGTTGGCCTGCGCGGCGCGGTAGAGCCCGAGCGCCGCCCGGGTGCTCGCCCCGAGCGCCACGTCGGGATGCTTGCGGGTGTCCGCCACCAGATCGAGCACATAATCGGCGAGGGTCGCGTCCACGCGCACGGCGCGGGTGCGGGCCTGTAATTCGGTCAGCGTCTGAATTGACACGACCGGCGTCAGTGATTCGACGGGCTCGCCGGCCCGGTGCTGCAGCAGGATGGCACGCTCGGCCTCGCGGCCGGGGTAGCCGACGGTCACGCGCAGCAGGAAGCGGTCGAGCTGGCTCTCGGGGAGCGGGTACGTCCCCTCGAACTCGTGCGGGTTCTGCGTGGCGACGACCAGGAACGGCGGCCCGAGACGGCGGGTCTTGCCGTCGATGGTCACCTGCCGCTCGCTCATCGCTTCCAGCAGTGCGCTCTGCGTGCGGGGCGTGGCACGGTTGATCTCGTCGGCCAGCACGACCTCGGCGAACACGGGGCCGGGCTGGAACTCGAACGTGCCGCTCTGCTCGCGCCAGACGGACACGCCGGTCAGGTCGCCGGGCAGTAGGTCGGGGGTGAACTGGACGCGGGCGAACTTGCAGTCGAGCGACCGGGCGAGCGCCTTGGCGAGGAGCGTCTTGCCGACGCCGGGTACGTCTTCGAGGAGGAGGTGGCCGTCGGCGAGGAGGGCGACGGCGGCGAGGCGGACGACTTCCGGCTTGCCGAGGAACACCCGCCCGACGTTCTCCCGCAGGGCGGCGAGGGCGGCGGCCGGGTCGGTCGCGGGGTCGGGCGGCATAGCGGGAACCAGAGGACAGAGGACAGAAGTCAGAGGACAGAAGCCGACTGTCCTCTGGCTTCTGTCCTCTGTCCTCTTCTTAAATCCCGCCGCGGAGGTTCGGATTCACCGGCCGGTTCGCCATGCGGAACTGGGCCTCGCGCAGCGCGGCCTCCTCCTCCTCGGCGGTCGCGGCGGCGTCGGCGTCCTCCTCGGCCCGCTTGATCGCCTTCAGGCTCAGCGCGATCCGCCGGGCGTCCACGTCCACGCTCAGCACCTCGACGTCGACGCGCTGCCCCTCCTGCACCACGTCGCGCGTCTTGCGGACGCGCTGTGTCGACAGCTCCGAGATGTGAATCAGCCCCTCGATGCCGGGCTCCAACTCCACGAACGCGCCGTAGTCGGCGGTGCGGGTCACGGTGCCGGTGACGCGGGCGCCGGCCTTCACGCGCTCGGCGAACGCCACCCACGGGCTCTCGGTCAGCGCCCGCAGGCTCAGGCCGATCTTGCGGGCCTCGTGGTCGACCCGCTCCACCAGCACCTCGACGCTGTCGCCGACCTTGAAAAGCTCCTCCGGCTTCTCCACCCGCTGCCACGACAGCTCGCCGGCCGGGATGAGGCCGTCCGCGCCGCCGAGGTCCACGAACACGCCGAACGGCTTCACCGAGCGGACGATGCCGGTCTTGACCTGCCCCTTCTCGACCGTCAGCCAGAACTGCTCGGCCTTCACCTGGCGCTCGCGCTCCATCACCGCCCGCCGCGACACGATCAGGTTCCGCTCCGCCGGGTTCACCTCGGCGACCATCACCTTCAGCCGCTGGTTCACGAACTGGTCGATGTCCTCGACGCGGTACAGGTCGAGCTGACTCGCCGGCAGGAAGCCCTTGATGCCGTTCACCTCGACCGTCAGCCCGGTTTTGTTCTTGTTGGTGCCGGTCACCTTCGCCTCGATGATCATGCCGTAGCTCACCTGCGACCAGTCGGTGACGACCTGCGACGAGCCCTCGCGGGTGAGCACGAGGAGGCCGTTGGCCGCGTCGTACCGCTCGATGTCGAACTCGACCGACTCGCCGACGACGGGGATTCGCCCCTCGAACTGCTGGATCGGCAGCACGCCCTGGCCGCGGCCGCCGGGCACCTCCACGAAGACATCCTTGCCGTGCAGGCCGACGATGACGCCGACCTTCCGCGCTTTCGGAGCGCCGGGCGCCTGCGGCTTCTGCTGCGTCTCGGCCTGGGCGATGCTGGCGGACACGTCGAACCCGGCCATCGCCTGCGCGAGTTCGTCCTCGATCAGCTTGTCCAGCTCGCGGTTGTTCGGCTTGGACGCGTAGAAGTCCTGTTTGTCGAGCTGCGCCGGCTTGCCGCCGGGGTTGAACGGCTTGCCGCCGCCCGTGTTCGGCCCCTGGACGCGGCCCTGGGTGCCCGGTCCTTGCGGCGGCTTCTGCCCGCCCTGCGGCGGCCCCTGACCCTCCTCGCGGGGCTTATTCCCCTGCGGGATGAACGGCCGGGTCGGCCCGCCGGGGCGCGGGCCGCCGGGCTGCGGCGGGCCGTAGGTCTTCGGCGGCGCGGCCGGGGCGGTGGCGGCTTCCGGGGTCGGCGTCGGCGGGGTGGGCGATTCCGTGGCCGGGGAGGGGTCGGTCGGCAGGCTCATCACGGGTCCTCGGTCGGGCCGGGGCGCGCCCCATCCCGTCTGGAGAACCTATCGGACGGCCGCGCGGCCGACAACCGAACGGGCCGGCCGCGCGCGGCGATCCTACAATCCCCGGCATGGCCGGCCGGCGGGCGCGACTGTGGCTCGTGGTGAAGACCCTCCTCGCGGCGGCGATCGTCGTCGCCGTCGGCCTCCAGTTCGCCCGCATCCTCGGCCAGCCGGCGCTCAACCCCTACCCGTTCGACCTCCGCGTCGGCTACCTGATACCCGCCGGCGTCCTGTACCTGCTGGCCCACTGCTGCTGGGGTTCGTTCTGGGTGCGGCTGCTGCGGAGCCAGGGGGTGAACGTCTCGCTCGTCCACGGGCTGCGGGCGTACTTCGTCAGCCAGTACGGGAAGTACGTGCCGGGGAAGGCGTGGGTGGTGTTCATCCGCGTGGCGATGCTCCGCGGCGTGGGCGGCGGCAAGTCGCTCGCCGTCGGCGTGACCGCCGTTTATGAAACCCTCACCAGCGTGGCGGCGGGGGCGCTCCTGGCCGCGCCACTCCTGCCGCAGCTCGGCGTGCTCCCGGCGGAGGTGACGCCGAACGTAGG
>DASPHQ010000230.1:0-3235 GCA_035629595.1 Urbifossiella sp.
CCGCCGATGGCCGTGCTGCCGTCGATGGTCGTGGTCTGCACCACGCCGCCGAGCGCCACCGACACCTTCCCGCCGACGAAGAACGCCCCGTACCGCCGCTCGCCGGTCAGGCCGATCACGCCGCCGTAGAAGTCGTTCGACGTGGCGAACCGGTCGTTCACCACGAACGTCGTCCCCGGCGTCACCCGGCTGGCGACGTCCAGCGCCGTCAGGTTCTGGGTCACGTTCACCGCGTCGCCGACGTGCAGGTAGCGGAACCCGACCACCAGGTCCACCCGGCCGCACGGGTCGCAGCACAGGTTGCTCAGCCGGCTGACGCCGCCGCCGATCACCCGGCTCGTGGCGTCCGCGGTCACCGACCCGGCCAGCACGCCGGGGAACGACACCAGTTCCGCCGCCGGCACCCCCGCGACCGCGTCGAAGAACGGCCGGGCGATGACCGCCGACCCGTCCGACGACGCGGCGGCCGCCTCCCGGCTGCGCGACAGGAAGAAGAAGTCGAGCTCGTACCCGGTCGTGCGGGCGTCGTCGGTCCACCACCCGCCGGTGAAGCGGAAGCCGTCGCGGAAGTCGTTGTTCGCCCGGGCGCCGCCGAACCGCGTCAGCGTGGTCGGCTGGCCGAGGACGCCGGCCGCGGCCCGCGGCGTGCCCGGCGGCGCCACCGTCACCAGCGGCGGCAGCACCTGCCCGGAGCCGGCCCAGTACAGCCACTCGAACCGACCCCAGAAGCAGCCGTCCGGCCCACACCCCGTGTCGCACGCGGCCGGCGCGACGTTGACCTGGTACGTGAACCGCACGTCCGGCGCCACCACGATCGGCTCCGGCTTGGGCGCCACGTCCACGGGCGCCGTCGCCGCGGCGGGCGCCAGCCGCGGCGACGTCAGCGCCGCGGGGGCCGGGGTCGGGGTCTTCGGCAGCGTCGCAGGGGCGGGCGCCGGCGTCTTCGGCTGCGCCTCGGACATCGGCGCCGGGATGCCCGGGATGATCGCCGGCGGGTCGGCGCGGACCACGGCCGCCGCCGGGGTCACCCCGCCGCCCGTCCGCTCGACGACGACGCTCGGCGCCGCGGCGGGCCGGTGCCACTCGACCTGCGCGGACGGCGGCTGCGGGGCGGGTTGCTGGGCGAACGCCACCGCCGGCAGCCCCGCACACAGGGCGGCCGCGGCGGCCGAACGGAGAGACATGCGAAGCCTCCTGAAGCGGGCGACCCCCGCGGGGCGCGCATCCTGCGCCCCCCTCTTATCGCCCCCCGTCGGCCCCGCCATCACCACCCGAGCCGCCGACACCCCCCGTCGCCGCCCGGCCGCGCCGGCACGACCGCTACAGGGCGTCCCGCCGGAACAGTCGCGGACGGGTTCGACGCGCCGCCCGACGCCAAAATTCCGCTGGACCGGAGCCGCCCGATCGCCGAAGATGGCAGAACCTGCCGGGGCTTGCGCCCCACCGACCCGCCCGGGACCACGTCCATGCTCAACCTGTTCGGCACCCCCCACCGCGGCGGCGGCTTCTGCGACGGCCGCACCCGACGCGACTTCCTCACCATCGGCGGCACCCTGTTCGGCGGCGCCCTCGCGGCCCCGCACCTGCTCGCCGCCGAGGCCCGCCAGGGCACCCGCACGAGCCACAAGTCCGTCATCATGATCTACCTGCCGGGCGGCCCGCCCCACATCGACATGTGGGACATGAAGCCCGACGCCCCGGCCGAGGTCCGCGGCGAGTTCAACCCCATCGACACGAACGTGCCCGGCGTCCGCATCTGCGAGCACTTCCCGCAGATGGCGAAGATGATGGACAAGTTCGCGATCGTCCGCTCGCTCGTCGGCAGCAGCGGCGACCACGACGCCTACCAGTGCATGACCGGCCGGCCGCGCACCCCCGCGAACCTCGGCTATTGGCCGGGCTTCGGCGCCTGGGTGTCGAAGACGCAGGGCGCGGCCGACGCCGCGGTGCCGCCGCACCTCACGCTCATGTACCGCACCGGCGAGCAGAAGTGGGGCTACCCCGGCGACGGCGGCTTCCTCGGCCTGGCGCACTCCCCGTTCCGCCTCAGCGCCGGCCAGGGCACCGGCCCCGCCGACAGCATGACGCTCAAGGGCGTCACCCTCGAACAGCTCGGCGACCGCACGGCGCTGGTCCGCTCGCTCGACACCATCGACCGCCGCATCGACCGCACCGGCCTGATGGACGGCATGGACACGTTCGGCCGGCAGGCGCTGGACATCCTCACGTCGTCGAAGCTGAAGGACGCGCTCGACCTGAGCAAGGAGAGCGTGCGGACGCTGGAGCGCTACGGCGTGAACGACCCGGCGTTCGAGCGCGACGGCGCCCCGCGCATGGTCCGCAACTTCTGCGTGGCGCGGCGGCTGGTGGAGGCCGGCGCCCGCGTGGTGACGGTGAACTTCACCCGCTGGGACTGGCACGGCGGCGACGGGAAGAACTTCGTGCAGGGGAAGAAGGACATGCCGCTGCTCGACCGCGGCATCACCGCGCTGGTGAGCGACCTGCACGACCGCGGGCTCGACAAGGACGTGACGGTGCTGGTGTGGGGCGAGTTCGGCCGCACGCCGCGGCTGAACAACATGGCCAGCCGCGACCACTGGCCGCAGCTGAGCACCTGCCTGCTGGCCGGCGGCGGCATGCGGACCGGGCAGGCGATCGGCGCCTCGAACCGCCTCGGCGAGTACGCCGTGGAGCGGCCGATCACGCACCAGAACGTCTTCGCCACGCTGTACCACAACCTCGGCATCGACCTGAACCCGATCCGCGAGTTCGACCCGAACGGCCGGCCGCAGTACCCGGTCGAGCCCGGCACCCCGGCGATCCGCGAGCTGGTTTAACGCCTTCGGGCGGGCCGCGCCCCTCACGGGGCTCGGCCCGCCTTCGCACTTCTGCCCCGCCATCCACACCCGACAGATCATCTCCGCCGCGCGCAGCGCCTGGGCGGGCGTGCCCTCGGCCAGCACGCCGCGCAGCGCCTGCACGGCCCCGTCGACGCGCACGTCGTCGTCCAGCTCGCCGAGCGCGTCGGGGAGGGCGTCGAGGTCGGGGAGGGCGTCGAGGGTGGCGGTCATGGCGGCACCCGGGGAGGGGGGCGGAATAGCGGAATAGTGAACAAAGGTTCAATAGCCTCCGATTCCGGGGTCGTCAAGTTTTCGTGTCCGGTTTCTCGCCGGTTCTTCGTTTGACAAGTAGCCGGCCCGTGGTGATGCTGACCCGATCCAAGCGTCGTCCGAAC
>DASPHQ010000231.1:0-2884 GCA_035629595.1 Urbifossiella sp.
CACCGGGCGCTGGTGCTGGTGTGCCCGTTCACGAGCCTGCCGGCGGCGGCCAAGAGCCACTACCCGTTCCTGCCGACGCACACAGTCATGCGGTCGCGGTTCGACAGCCTGTCGAAGATCGGGCGCTGCACGCGACCGCTGTTCGTCGCGCACGGCACGGCGGACTCGGTCGTCCCGTTCTGGCAAGGGGAGGCGCTGTTCGCCGCGGGGAACGAGCCGAAGGAGTTTCTGCGCGTGGAGGGGGCCAAGCACTCGATCGGCGGCGACGACTTCTACCGGCCGCTGGCCCGGTTCCTGGACCGGCACCCCGCGGCGGACTGACGTGCGAAACCGAGTCGGGGCGGCCGGATTTGAACCGACGGCCTCCTGCTCCCAAGCCAGACGATTTGCTGCGTTTTCCTGCGTTTACAAGGCGTTATGCGGTAACAGCGAGCCAAGCCGGGCGCCCATATCCAACGCAATTTGACGCTCTCGCCCGGTAATGGGCACGCCTGACACCCGTGTACAGCCGGACACGTCGTCATGCCCATTCTTTCGTACTTTACAAAATGGGGTTGCGCCCGGCGGGGCGTCGCGCTAGATTTGTTTCGTACCCTACAACTCACGGGGCGAGACGATGGCCGCGACCGCAACCAGGAAGCCGAAGTACGTGAAGCCCACCATCGAGCAGTTCAGGAAGTACCAGGCCGCCTACGACTACTTCAACGCGAAGCTGTTCGGCGGCACCCTCCGGCCGTGCCTGCTGGTGTTCCGCGACGGCAAGAAGAAGAAGAACGCGATCGTCCTGGGGCACTTCGCCTGGGACCGGTGGACGAACGCCGCCGGCGAGACGTGCCACGAGATCAGCCTGAACCCCGAGACGCTCACCCGCCCGATCGCCGAGACGTTCGGCACCCTGGTCCACGAGATGGTCCACCAGTGGCAGCAGGACCACGGCGACCCGCCCCGCAGCGGCTACCACGATCGGGAGTGGGCGCGGAAGATGGTCGAGGTCGGCCTCGTCCCGTCGGACACCGGCGCGCCCGGCGGCAAGCAGACCGGCCAGCGGATGACGCACTACGTGGACCCGGACGGGGCGTTCCTGAAGGCGCTGGAGGCGATGCCGGCGGACACCGCCCTGCCCTGGACCACGGGCGGCCTGGAGCTTGCCAAGAAGCGGGCCCCGGCCAAGGCAAAGAACAAGATCAAGTACACGTGCCCCGGGTGCGAGGCGAACGCCTGGGGGAAGCCGGAGCTGCGGATCGTGTGCGGCGAGTGCGAGGAGCCGTTCGAGCCGGCCGAGGGCTAAGTATCGATGTGGCGGCCGTAGCCGTCGGAGGGAACCCCCCGGGGCTAAACCCTGGCACCCGCCATATATGGCCGGGTGGAAACCGGACGAGCTTCACAGGAAGCAGCGTCCGGTTTTTTCGTTTCCGGACCGCGCCCCCGGGAGGGCTAGGCGGCCACCGGGTCGGCCCCCGGAACGACGACCGGCACGCGGTACAGGCAGCGAGCCGACGACCCGTCCGCGGCGTAGTAGACCACCCGGGCCTCCGTCGGCCGGGCGCGGCGCACGCGGAGGCTGGCCAGCGTCGCGGCCCGGATCGCGGTGGCGACCGCGCGGCGGAAGCTCGTGGTTTCGCCGTTCAGCTCCACGCGGACCAGGGCGGTGCCGAGCTGCACGGCGAACAGCCCGGCGGCGGCGTGGCCCTCGCACACGAGGCAGGCCCGGCCCTCGCCGTCGCGGTCCACCTGGAAGCCGCGGCCGAGACAGCCGCGGCAACGGTCGCTGGCGTACGGCCTCTGGGCGTGCTGGTCGCGGATGTGGGCGTAGAGCCTGTCGAGCCTGCTCATCTCACTCTCCTTCTGGTTCGGGATGCCGGTTGCGTCCCGCCAGTAGTAATACCGTTGGCAACCCAGGATATCGACAGCAATCTACAGGAATTGAGATTTTTCCCGCCCCTGCCGGCGGGTACAATCCCTGGCGTTGGCGACCAGCGGTTGCCGATAATCCCAGGAGAATCAGACGTGAGTGCAGCCGGGGTGCTCGACGTGGGGAAAGCGAAGCCGCGAACGGTGACACCGGCCGATGACGTGCCGCCGTCGCAATACAACGTGCGGATCGGTGACGCCCTCCTTGAGCGGCGCCTCTACGCCACCGCCCGCACGCTGGGCCTCGACGGGGCCAACTTCCTGCGGATGATGATCCGCGAATGCCTCCCCATCTACGAACGCCGCGCCGAGGCGATCAACCGCGGCGAGGCGCCGGCCGGCTGAATGATCCCCTGCCAACGACGCGGCCCCGGGTGATGAGCCCGGGGCCGCGTCGTTGGCAGTGACAACCGACCGTCACGAGACGCCGCGCCGCGCGGACTCCCGCACGCCCGGCCCGAACCTCGCCGACTGGCGCCCCTTCCAGTTGACCCCGGTCACCGCGTCGTCACTCTCCAGGTGACCCACGAACAGCTCCGGGATCAACACCCGGTCGCGGCGGTCCCACTGCAACCCGAACTGCACGTCGGTCCGGCACGCCTTCCCGTGGCCCGTCGCGTAGGGCTTCACCCGCGCGCCCCGCCACTCCTCCGCCCCGCCCAGGCGGTGCCAGAGTTGGAAGAACCCGATCGGCACGTAGCCGTCCTGGCCGGCCCAGCGGACGCCGAGCTCGTACCCGGCCGGCGCCCCGGCCACGTGCGGGTGGCCGGAGTACGGGTTGAGGAGCCAGCCGGACCGCAGCAGCCGCTGCCAGCGGTCCCAGCCGCGGACAACGAACCGGTCACACCCGTAGAGCTTGGCCGGGTCCAGGTGGGCGCGGTCCAGCTCGTGCCGAAACCGCCCCGGCAAGACCGTGTCCGCGTCCAGGTGCAGGACCCACCCGTCGGACGGCACCTGTTGGAGCGCCCGCTCG
>DASPHQ010000232.1:0-4922 GCA_035629595.1 Urbifossiella sp.
TCACCCTGTTCGCCCGGCCTGATGGGAGCGAGATCGGACGAGTCGTCGGCCAATACCCGCCGAACGAGTTCATTCGTAAGGCCGACGAGTTGGTGCGCCGTAATCGGTGACTGTTGGTCGAGCCGGCCGGCGCCCCGCCGACCTGTGCCACTGCCGGCGGGACGCCGGCCCCGCCGACCGAACCACCCTCTTCACCCCGAAGGGGTGGGATACGATAGCCCGGGGCAACGCCCCGGGCGGCGTCGGCGGTGTGAGAGTCAGCCACCAGTTCCCCCACGGATTGATTCCCCATGCCCCGCCCCGCCGGCCTCGTCCGGTCGCCGGCCGACCAGCGGCCGGCGGCGCTGCTCGCCGTCGCCCAGGCGGTCGCCGCCCACGCCGACTTGCACCACCTCCTCCGCGACCTCGCCGCCGCGCTGGCCGGACACCTGCCGCGCGGGTACGTCAGCTTCGCCCTCGCCGACCCCGACACCCGCGCCGGCCGGCTCCAGTTCCTCGCCCCCGTCGGCGGCGCCGCCGCCCCCGCCGCCGCCGACACGCCCACCGAGCTCCCCGCCGGCGAGTCCCCCACCGCCGTCGTCTGGGACACCCAGGAACCGCTCTGGCTCGACGCCGCCGCCCCCGACGGCCGCTTCCCGGTCCTCCGCGCCGCCTTCGCCCGCCAGGGCGTGAAGGCCGCCTGCTTCGTGCCGCTCACCACGCCGCGGCGCCGCCTCGGGGCGATGGGCTTCGCCAGCTTCGAGCCCGTCGCCGCCGGCGACGCGGACTTCCCGGTCCAGGTCGGCCGCCTCGTCGCGCTCGCCGTCGAGGGGGCGCTCACGCGGCAGGAGCTGCAGCGCGCCAACGCCCGCCTCGCCGCCGAGAAGCGCTACCTGGAGGAAGAAATCCGCACCGAGCGCCGCACCGACGACATCGTCGGCGGCGGGGCGGCGATGACGCACGTGATGGAGCAAGTGGGGGTCGTGGCCCCCACCGATTCCACGGTTCTGATCACCGGCGAGACGGGGACCGGCAAGGAGCTCATCGCTCGCGCCGTCCACCGCCTCAGCGGCCGCCGCGACCGCACGTTCGTGAAGGTGAACTGCGCCGCCATCCCCACCGGGCTCCTCGAAAGCGAGCTGTTCGGCCACGAGAAGGGTGCCTTCACCGGGGCCGTCGAGCGGCGCGTCGGCCGGTTCGAGCTCGCCGACGGCGGCACGCTGTTTCTCGACGAGGTGGGCGACATCCCGCAGGAACTGCAGCCGAAGCTGCTGCGGGTGCTGCAGGAGCGCGAGTTCGAGCGGCTCGGCAGCGGCAAGACGATCCGCGTGAACGTCCGGCTGGTGGCCGCGACGCACCGCAACCTGTCGAAGCTGGTCGGCGAGGGGAAGTTCCGCGCCGACCTGTTCTACCGGCTGCACGTGTTCCCTGTTCACCTGCCGCCGCTGCGCGAGAGGCCGGACGACGTGGCCGAGTTGGTGCGGCACTTCGTCGAGGTGTTCGCCCGCCGCCTCGGCCGCACTTATGACCCCCTTCCCGACGCGACGCTGGCGGCGCTCCAGGGCTACCCGTGGCCGGGGAACGTGCGCGAGTTGCAACACCTGATCGAGCGGGCGGTGATCCTGTCGGCGGGGCCGGAGCTGCGGGTGCCGCTCGGCGAGCTGGCGCCGGCGGCACCGGCCGAGCCGGGCGCGCCGCCGGTCGCACCGCCGCGGGCGCCGACGCTGCGGGAGGCCGAGCGCGAGCTGATCGAGCGGACGCTGGCGGCGTGTCGCGGCGTGGTGGGTGGGCCGAAGGGGGCGGCGACGCGGCTCGGGATGAAGCGGACAACCCTCATTTCGCGGATGCGGAAACTCGGGATCGAGACGCGCACCGGTGAGGCGACCGGCGGCTAGTGGTCACTTTCGATCCTCTCCGCGGAACTCGTTGTCACGCTGGACGTTGCGTCCGACCGACGACGCGACTATCGTCTGTGCGACCGCGTGACATGTTTCCGCGACCCGGTGGGGGGGGCGGCGGAAACAATAATTTCAGCCAAAATGTCGGCCCGGTGCAGGGTTGGCACGCCGCAGAGGGGGCTACTGTTTCCCGGCCTTGGGGGCGGAGGCGAACTCGCCGGCGGTCAGCTCCTTCACCGTGCCGTCCTGGAGCAGCACCCATCCGCCCTTCTCCGGGACGGCCGTCTCGTAGGCGACGACGGCCGGGCCGCCGGTCAGGCCGGCGCCCCAGCGGTAGACGATTTCCTTGCGGGTGATGCCCAGCGACGCGGACAGGAAGGCGGCGTCGTACGGCTCCAGGTCGGCGGGGCGGGCCGGCGGCCGCTTGCCGTCCGCGGCCACCTGCTTCAGCATCGCGGCCAGGTCGTCGAGCGCCTGCTTGCCGGTCGGCCCGGTCGCGGTGGGCGACGACCCGGAGGGGCCGGTACACCCCGCGGCCAGCGCCAGCGCAACAACCACCCACGCTCGTCTCATCGCGCGCACCCCGGGTCAGTTGAGCGGGAGGGCTTCGCCGCCGGCCCGGGTGCCGGCCGCCTGCCAGGCGGGGAAGTCGACGGCGTCGCGGACGAACCGGACGGCCCCGTCGGCCATGCACACGTTCACCCCGCCGGTGTGGTAGCTCGACGCGGCCAGGTGGTTGAACGTCGTGCTCTGCGAGCAGTTGTACTTCTGGGTCGCGGTGACGCCCGTCCGGCGGTTCCAGTTCGGCGGCAGGGTGTGGCTGTACAGCATCATCTGCGGGATGGCCCGGTAGTACTGCTGGCCGACGTACCGCAGGGCGGTGCTCGTGGCCCCGGCCGGGTCGTTGCAGTGCGGCTCGGCCCGGCCGTCGGCCTGGTTCGTGATCGTCGCCCCGAACGCGATGGTGGTGTTGTCCCGGCTGGGGCCGGCCGAGTCGAACGTGCCGCGCATCACCTCGGAGAACATGGCCGTGTTGCTCGACCCGTCCTGGATGCCGATGATGGTCGGTCCCACGAAGGGGGTGGTCGTCCCGAGCGGGGGGATGGTGAAGACGCCGGCCCCGGCGCCCGCCCCGATCCGCCAGTCGGCCGTGCGCCCCTGGTTGCCGTAGTAGTTGAGCCGGCCGGCGTTGAAGGTCTTGGCGCTCGACGAGTCCGACGGGCAGAGGTAGAAGGACACCTCCTGGATGCGGGCCGCCGCGTTCGCCCCGGTCTTGGCCGGAACGCTGGAGTGGACCGGGGTGTCGCTGTTCGTGTCGTACTTCAGGTTGAACAGGTTCAGCGTCGCCGCCTGCTCGACGTACGGCAGGATCATCACCTGGACGGTGGCGTTGGACGACACCAGGGTGCCGTTGATGACCTCGCTGTGCCGCGACGGCGGCAGCGACCCGACCGCCGACTCGAAGGCGTGCGCGGCCAGGCCGATCTGCTTGAGGTTGTTCTGGCAGCGGGCGCGGGCGGCGGCCTCGCGCACCTTCTGCACGGCCGGGAGGAGCAGGCCGATGAGGATGGCGATGATGGCGATGACGACCAGCAGCTCGATGAGCGTGAAGCCCCGGCGATCCCGCCGCTCGGGCGCAGGCATGGCGGACTCCCGTGAATGAACCGGAAATGAGTTCGGGACAACATCCCGCTAGCACGCCGCGTACCGGTCGATGTGGTTTCTTCGGGTGGGGCCGGTTTCCAACCCGCCGTTGTCCGACCGGTTGGAAACCGGCCCCACTCCGCTGTCGAAGGGTGTCGATCCTTCGACGGAGCATCGACAGCCGTGTCACTCGTTCGACATGCTACCGCACCTCCGTCGCCGGGCTCAGCCGCCCGGCGCGGTCCTGCACGCTCACCCGCACCCGCCCGACCCGCCGCGGTAGCGTCACCTGCGGGCCGCCGGCCGTCACCGTCGTCGTCCAGCCGCGGCCCTGCTCGTTCTGTACGATCACGAACCGCGCCTCCGGTCCGGACGACACCATCATGTTCCCCCCGGCCACGACCACCTGCGGCGCCGCGAGCGGCTCCTTCGGCGCCGCCCACGACGTCTCGGGCACCAGCGCCGGCTCGGCGTAGACGCGCTTCAGCTCGTCCGCGACGCCGCCCGTGTTTTTCATCAGCGCCTTCATGCTGAAGTGAACCGCGCCGTTCGCCCCGCTCTGCCGCGTCAGCGCGATCTGGTCGCCGACCTCCTTCGCCAGCCAGCCCTTGTCGGCGCCGGTGACGCGGCTCGTGTACAGCCCCGGCCACAGGTGCCGCTTCTTCGTGTTCTCCGCGGCCCACCAGCCGAGCAGCTTCGGGAAGCTCTGCTTCTCCTGCGCGATCGGCCAGTACAGCTGCGGCGTCCAGTAGTCCACCCAGCCCTCGTTGAGCCACAGTTTAGCGTCGGCGTACAGCTCGGCGTACTGGTCGAGCCCGGCGATGCCGGCGGGGTGGCCAGGCCGCCAGATGCCGAACGGGCTGATGCCCACCTGCACTGTCGGCTTCGCCTTCTTGACGCCCTCGTACATGCGGCGCACGAACCCGTTCACGGCGTCGCGCCGCCAGTCGTCGCGGCTCAGCTTGCCGGCCGACTTCTGGTACGCGGCCCAGGTGTCGTCGTCGGGGAACGGGATGATCTTCCCGTCAGCGTCCTTCTCCTTGTAGGGGTAGAAGTAGTCGTCGATGTGAACGCCATCGACGTCGTAGCGCTTCACCACGTCGAGGATCACGTCGAGCGAGCGCTGCTGCACCTCGGGGTGCGTCGGGTTCATCCAGTGATGAGTGCCGTACTTCGGGGCGAGGTCGGGTCGAGCCTTCGTCACGTGTGTCGGCGGGGCGACGGACTTGGCGGACGGGTGACGCGCCCGGTACGGGTTGAACCAGGCGTGCAGCTCCAGCCCGCGGGCGTGCGCCTCGTGGACCGCGAAGGCGAGCGGGTCGTACCCGGGGTCTTTGCCGATCTGCCCGGTCAGGTACTCGGACCACGGCTCCAGCTCGGACCGGTACAGGCTGTCGGCCA
>DASPHQ010000233.1:0-11622 GCA_035629595.1 Urbifossiella sp.
CGGGCGGCGGTAACGTGCTGTATCGCGTGTACCCGAACCACGAAACACACACACCCGGAGAGGACGACGAACGGGCTAACGCGATGTACGCATTAGCCGTTAGGCTCAACGCTATGGAGTAACGCTAGTGACCACGACGCCCGACCGCAGCCCCGGCATACTGTCCGACTCGGACCGCGACGAACTGCTCGCGTTGCTCACCGACCTGCGAACGCACGCTTACCCGCAGTATCGTGATGCGACCCCGCTCGCGGATGACCCCGACATCATCGTCGCCTTCGTGTGCCAACTTGGCGGGTCGGCGGTCCGCCTGTGGCGAGCCACGACGGTGTACGCACCCCGACCGCTCGAATCGCGCGGCACCCCCACCCGCTATCACGGGTGGTGTGAGCCCGAAGCCCGCGGCGCCTACGGCCGTGTGGCCGCGTTCTTCGGCGTGACGGTCGATTGGAGTGAGCCTTACAGGCCTCAATGGGGTGGGTGACACCCCATTGCCGACTGACGTGATTGGCACGGGTCAGATGGACACGCGAATCCGGGAGTCGGGCGAGCCTATCACGATTCGTGCGGGGGAAGCAGTCCCTTCGGCTGGACGTGGTGGGCAAGCTTGCGGCGTACTCCAACCTCGAATTGATTCCCGCCACGCGGGATGAAGGGTAAGGCAATGGCATCGCTCAACCGTGAACAGAATGGCAACTACACGATCCAAGTCGTGTGCGGCGATGGCAAGCGCCGGTCGATCCGCCTGGGGAAAATCGCTAAGAAGCTGGCCGAATCCATCAAGCTCAAAGTCGAACACTTGAACGCCCACGTCACGGCGAAGTTGCCGATGGATTCCGAAACCGCTCAGTGGGTCGGCGGCATCGGTGATGAGTTGGCTGCCAAGCTCGCCGCCGCCAAGCTGCTACCGCCCCGCGAGTCCTGCAAGTTGGGCGAATACCTGAACGCGTACCTGGAACGCCGCAAGGCCGACTCGAAGGGCGCGACGGTGGTGTATCTGCAAACCGTGGTTAACGACCTGACCCGCCACTTCGGAGAGAACACCGACCTGCGTGACGTGACGGAGGAACGTGCGGACGCGTTCCGCACGCACTACCTGACCCGCAACACACCCAAGCTCGCGGCTGCGACGGTCGCCCGCCGACTCAAGGCGGTGCGGATGATTTTTAAGCACGCCCTCCGCATGAAGTTGATCGCGTTGAATCCGTTCGCCCACGTGAAGGCACAGAGCGTCATCCCGGAAGATCGGCTGCACTACGCCATCGCCGACGACGTGAAGAAGCTGATTGCAGTTTGCAACCCGACGTGGCGAATCCTGCTCGCGCTTTGCCGGTTCGGCGGGCTGCGGTGCCCCTCCGAAGTGCTGAGCATAAAATGGTCTGACGTGAATTGGGAAACGTGCCGGATGACGATTCCAAGCTGCAAGACGGAGCATATCCCCGGTAAAGCGTACCGGGTCGCACCGATCTTCTCCGAGCTTCGGCCGTACCTGGAAGAGGCATTCGAGCTAGCCGCGGACGGGGCCGAGTACGTCGTTTCCGCCGACTACCGCAAGGCCGCGAACCTGCCGGGCGGGTGGAAGAACTGCAACCTCCGAACACAGCTTTTGAAGCTCATCCGCCGGGCCGGGCTGAAGCCGTGGCCGCGTCTCTTTCAGAACCTTCGCTCAAGCTGTGAGACGGACTTGGTAGCAACGCATCCGCTGCACGTCGTCTGCGGGTGGATCGGAAACACCCCGCGCGTCGCGTTGAAGCACTACCTGCAAACGACCGACTCCGACTTCGACCGGGCATCGGGGGGCGGTGCGATCGGCGGTGCAGTGGACGGGGTAAAGGCGGTGCAATCGACGGTGCAGCCAGCAGCCGCCGCGAAGTGCCAGACCGTGCCGAGTACGCGGGACGCCCTGGAAGATAGGGCGTTTAGTCATCCCGTGGCACATTCTGGCAGCTATCGGCATGAAGTAAGTATGGGCGCGGCGGGACTCGAACCCGCACGGCGGTCGCCCGCCCGCGGCTTTTAAGGCCGCTGTGTCTGCCGTTCCACCACGCGCCCGGTGGGCCGTCATCTTCCCGCCCGCGGCCGCGCCCGGCAAGGGAAGTCGGTCCGTACAACACCCCCGATGCTCGACTTCGCCACCACCGCGTTCGTGTCCGTGCTGTTCCTCGTGGACCCGCCCGGCACCGTGCCGGCGTTCATCGCCCTCACCAGCCGCTTCACCCCCGCCAAGCGGCGCCGCACCGCCCTCGTCGCCAGCGTCGCCGCCACCCTCATCCTCATGGGCTTCGCGGCCGTCGGGAACGTCGTCTTCCGGGTGCTCGGCCTCACCCTGCCGGCGTTCCAGATCGCCGGCGGGCTGGTGCTGTTCGTCGTCGCCCTCGACATGATCCGCGCCCAGCGGACGACGCAGGAAGAACCGTCGGACCTGGAGGAAACGTCGGCCGCGGCCGAGGTGGCGATCGCGCCGCTGGCCATCCCGATGCTCGCCGGGCCGGCGGCGCTCTCGACCGTCACGGTGCTGATGGCGCAGGCCACGGACACGGCCGCGGTCGGGCTCGTGTTCGGGGCCATCGCGCTGACGGGGGTGGTGTGCTATCTGACGCTCCGCCTCGCGGAGCCGATCCAGCGGCGGCTCGGCAAGACCGGCGTCCACGTCCTCGACCGCGTGCTCGGGCTGGTGCTCGCCGGCATCGCGGTGCAGTTCGTGCTGAACGGGTTCGTGGCGGCGGGGCTCATTGCCGCGCCGAGGTGACACCGGAAGAAGTGACACCGCTTGCGGCTTCGCGCTGCCCGACGCGAAGCCGCGAGCGGCAGCTAACCTGGAGCGGTCCACGCCACGTCGCCCCGGGCGTGCGGCGGGTGGTCGTTGCTCTGCAGCGCCGCCAGCGCCTCGCGGCCGACCGGCCCCAGCTGCGGCAGTGCGGCCAGCTCCAGCCGCGGGTACTCGCGGTAGAAGGCGATGTCGTCCGGCAGCGGCGCCGCGGTGAACTCCACCCCCGGCAGCGCCTCCGCCACCACCGCCCGGAAGCGGTCGCCGTCGGCGCCCGGCGGCGCCGCCAGCACCGTCGCTTCTTCCGGCCGCACGCCGCCGCTGCCGGGGAGGTCGGGGGCGGCGCCGTCGAACGCCTCGCCGATCAGCGGGTGGTCGGCCTGGCCGCCGGTCCGGTTGCGGAAGAACACCGTCGCCGGGTCGGCCGCGTCGAGGCGGCCGTCGAGGAATTCCCGCGACCGCGTCGTGAGCAGGTCGCGGAACACCGGCCCCTTCTCGGCCGGCTTCAGGCAGACGCCCGCCAGCCCGCGGAACTTGCGGGCGATTTCCTTCTGGAAGCGCGTGTCGAAGTCGAGCACGTCGTCCGGGTTGAGGCCGGCGAGGAAGCGGTCGGCGGCGTCGTCGAGGGTGGCGCAGCCGTCGGGAAGAATCAGCTTGCCGGGGCCGGCCGAGCCGGCGACGGCCCCGGCCTCGAGTGCGGCGTGGAACCCGTCCAGCCCGGCCCGGCACATGCTCACCTCGCGCAGGTACTCGGGCGTCGAGCCGAGCAGCTTCCGGTACGCCGACAGGCACAGCGTGAGGATCGTCAGCCGCATCTGGGTCCGCGGGTACTTGCGGAGGAGGTCGAGCACGTCGGCCGTCGCCGCCGCCTTCCAGCGGCCCTCGTTGAGCGCCGCCAGCGCCTGAAGCATCTTCGAGTATTCGGCCTTCGTCTCCTTCAGGAGGTCGGCGTGGATGGGTTCGAGTGCGTCGATCTGGCGCTTGAGCCGGTCGCCGACCTGCCGCACCGCCTCCTCCGCCCCCGCGAGCCGGTACTGCGGCTGCTCGATGAACGTCACCGTCATCGTGGACAGGTGCCCCTCGGCCTCCTTCGCCCACTTCTGGTACTGCGCCAGCAGCGGTGCGTGGAGGACGCCGCGCTGGGCCTCGTCCTCGGCGTCCGGCCGGCCGACCATCGCCAGCAGCTGCTCGACCACCGGCAGCACGGCGTTCACGTCCATCCGCGCGCCAGACGGGGTGCGCGTCCGCAGCGGGTCGATGAAGGCGTCGATCACCCGCTCGGGGTCCTCGCGGAGGTGGTTGCGGGCGGCCGCCTCGAACCCCTCCACGACGGACTCGAACCCCAGCTTCCGCTCCGCCCACTGGCCGTCGAGCCACGACCAGATCGGCTCCTTCAGGGAAGCCGCGTCCTTCGCCGTCCACTGCTTCATCAGCCGCTGCGCGAACCGGCGGGTGGCCGCGGCCAGCACCTCGGGGCGCGGCCACGTCAGCCGGAACAGGCCGAACGACTGGCACGTCGGCGTCGGACTCGGGAAGGCGTTGCGGTGGATGTCGCGCAGGTCGTCGGTGACGCGGCCGGCTGGCGTGAGGAGCTCGTTGAACAGGGCGCGGGCGGCGCGGCCGGCGGCGAGCGCCCGTCCCTTCGGGTCCACGCCCTTCGGCAGCACCTGCACCGCGACGCGGGCGAACGGGGCCTCGGCGTCCTGGATCGGGGCTTCGCCGCGGTCGAACGCGGTGACGTACTTCGTCTTGCGGGCCTGGAAGTGGTGGAGCTCGGTGAGCGCGGCGCAGGCGTTGCCGAGGGCCGCGGTCCGCGGGGCGGTCTTGTCCGCCGGCGGCACCAGGAACACGCCCGCGACCTCCGGCCGGATGTACCCGACGGAGCGGAGCTCCTGGCGGATCAGGAAGGCGAGGTCGAGGAACATGCCGCCCCCGGTGCCGCCCCCGAGCCCGGCGAGCACGTAGGCGCGCGGGCGGTTCGAGCGCAGGCCCAGTTCCGTCGCCTTGTCGGCCTTGGTCAGCGGCTCGTCGGTCAGGAAGGATTCGACCTCCTGGCGGACGCGCTGGGCGACGGCGCGGTAGTGATCGACGAGCGCGAGCCGGCCGAACGCCCGCACCCCGGCCGCGGCGACCGGGCTGCGCGGCAGCTTGTACAGCGCCCCCGGCGGCAGCCACTGGTCGACCGGCGGCAGGCCGTCGCGCTGGAGGTAGTGGACGGACCGGTTCAGCCGGGCCAGCAGCAGGTCGCGGGTGGTCGGGTCGTCGCCCTGGACGGCCCCCTCGGGGTCGGTGTCGATGGCGAGGAAGCGGACGTTCGGCACCTTGTCCGTGTTCCCGTAGCGGTCGGCGATGACCCGGCGGAGCTGGTCGGCGACCTGCCGGCCGACGCCGCCCACGGCCACGATCAGCGCGGGGAACAGGACGCCGTCGCCGCTCTTTTCCGGCGGAGCCAGGCCGAGGGCGTTCATCCGCTGCGTCTGCACGACGACCGGCCGCTGGAGGGTGACGGCCGGGGCGGGGCCGAAGTTCGAGGCGCCGGGGGTGACCAGCCGCGGCACGACCGTACCGGCCGGGCCGACGGTGACCAGCGCCGGCATCGGGCCGAGCGGCCCGGCGGAGCGCATTGGGGCGGGGGTGGAGTCTTTCGTGGTCGGGTCGGGGCCGAGCCGGCCGGACCCGCCGACCTGCACCCGCGTCGCCCACTCGGACGGCGCGTCGGGGAGGTTCGGCCGCCCGGTCGGGGTTCGCCCCGCCGCCGACGCCGGGGTGGGGAGGTCGGACAGCTTCAGCGCTCGCACCAGGTCGGAGCACGTCGGCCAGCGCTCGTCCGGCTTCTTGCTCAGCCCGCGGGCGATCGTCGCCCGGTCGCCGACCGGAAGCGCCCCCAGCTCGGGCGTGCCGTTGAGGTGCTGCATCAGCAGCTGGCGGGTGTTTGCCCCGTTGAACGGGCGGACGCCGGTGAGGAGCTCCTGGAACACGATGGCGAGGCTGTACTGGTCGGAGTAGCGCGAGACGTACCCCTCGAACGTCTCGGGCGCGGCGTACACCGGCGTGACGCCGCCGGTGACCGTGGCGCGGACGCCTTCGAGCAGCTTGGCGAGGCCGAAGTCGCCGACCTTGACGTGGTTGAACACGAGGAACAGGTTCTGCGGCTTCACGTCGAGGTGCTGGATGTGGTAGTGATTGTTCATCACGTCCAGGGCTTCGGCGGTCTCCTGCATGTAGCCGAGGAGCTCGTCGCGCGGCACCCCGGGGAGCCCCTGGCTGCGGCACTCGCGGAACCGGTCCCACAGGTTCTTGTCGGCCAGCTCCATGACGATCATGAGCTGGCCGTCGATGATCTTGTACTGCTCCAGCGACAGGATGTACGGGTGGCGGATCCCCTGGACGCGGCCGAGCGCCTTGAGCTCCTGCTCGGCCGGGCGGCTCTCCTCGTCGGCCGCGTCGAGGTCGCCGAAGACGAACTTGATGGCCTTGAGCAGGCCGCCGGGCGCCTCGGCCTCCCACACCTCGCCGAACCCGCCCCGACCGAGCCGCCTGGTCAGGCGGTAACCGGGCAGCGGCTCTTCGTCTGCGACCAGTTTAACGGGCATGGTGAGCCGGACGGTGGGGCGAGAGTCAACGGCCGTGCCGCCCGGCGCTGCCGCGGGGCTACGGGTGTACGTATCCTTTAGCTCACCCCCCGGGGTTTGGCAAAAACTCAATCGGCCGGTTCGCCCGGCATAACCGCCCCCACCGGACCCCCCCGGTGAGCTCACATGAGCCACGAATACGCGCTGTCGGTGAAGCAGCCGTGGGCCGCGCTGATCGTGGCGGGGGTGAAGCTGATTGAGGTGCGGACGTGGGGCACCCGCCGCCGCGGCCGCGTCCTGATCCACGCCGGCCGCCTGCCCGACGACCGCCCCGAGGCGTGGGCGCAGGTGACCACCCCCGAACTGTGGGCGGCGGCGGACCAGCGCGGCGGCATCGTCGGCGAGGCGGAGCTCGTCGGCTGCCGGACGTACGAGACGGCGGAGGCGTTCGCGGCGGACGCCGAGTCGCACCTGAACGACCCCGGGTGGTTCGTTCCGCCGCGGCTGCACGGGTTCGAGTTCCGCGCCGCCCGGCCGTTGCCGTTTCGGAAGCTGACGGGCTTCACGATGTTCTTCCGCGTGCCGGACAGCACTGCCGACAGCCCGGGGACGGCCGTCCCCGGGCTTTGACCCGAAAGGAATTCGCGCCATGCCCGACACCCCCGGTTTGCTCGTCAGCGTCCGCTCGGCCGACGAGGTGGACGACGCCATCGCCGGCGGCGCCGACCTGGTCGACGTGAAGGAGCCGGCCCGCGGCGCCCTCGGCATTGCCGAGCCTGAGGTGGTCGGCGCCGTCGTGGACCGGGTGAAGGGCCGCGTGCCGGTGAGCGCCGCGCTCGGCGAGTGGGGGCCGACCGCCGTGACCGACGCGCACTGGCACCTGGAACTGAAGCTCGACTACGTCAAGTGGGGCCTGGCTGGCTACCCGCACACGCCCGGCTGGGGCGAGGACCTGCTCGACGCCCGTCGCGGCCTGCCTGCCGGGATGGAGATGGTGGCGGTGGCGTACGCCGACTGGGAGCGGGCGAAGTCGATCCCGCCGGCGGAGGTGGCGAAGTTCGCCAAGCGGTTCCGCTTCCGGGCGGTGCTCATCGACACCTACGTCAAGGACGCCAAGACGCTGCTGGACTTCATCAAGCCGGCCGAGCTGGCGGCGCTGGTGGACGGGCTGAAGCGGGTGTACACGAAGGTGGCGGTCGGCGGGTCGCTGAAGCCGGAGCAACTCCCGAAGCTGAAGGGCGTGGTGCCGGACTACTTCGCGGTCCGCGGGTCGGCGTGCGCCGGCGGCAAGCGCGACGGGGTGATCGACAAGAGCCGCGTCAAGAAGTGGAAAGAGGCGATCGGGTGACACACCCGTTTCTCGTTCTCGTCACCGAGGCGCTGAACCAACTCCACCCGCGGTTCGCGGGGAAGGGTTCGCTCGCCTACCCGCCGGACGAAGCCGACGGCCCGGCCGCCGCCCGCAAGGAGCGCGAGCGGCCGTTCGTCCGCGAGTTCTACCACCAGTTCCGCCGGCTGTGGGACAAGGCGCTACCGGTGCGACTCGGCCTCGGCCACGTGATCGTTCAGCCCGACCCGAATCCGCCGCCCGGCCGGCAGCCGGACTTGCTGGTGTGGCAGCTCGGCGAGCACGGCACCGCCGACCGCCCGCTCGCGGCGCTGAGCTTCGTGTGCGGCAGCAACCCCGACGCCCTCGTCGCCGACCTCGCCGCGCTCGGCCGCTTCCGCGCCGCCGGGTACAGCGTCGCGGTGCTGGTCGTCGTCGGACCGGCGGTCGCGGCGATGGACGGCGTCACGATTCTCCCGTTCGACCCCGACCGCTGGCAAGTGACTTCGTAAAGCCCGGGGACGGCCGTCCCCGGGCGTTCCGCCCGGAGCATCCCATGTCCCGCCTGGCCCCCGCCGCCCTCGTCCTCCTGGGAATCGCCGTCATGGCCACCCCCGCCGCCCAGCCGCCGGCCGCGGCCGTGTCCGCCGAGGACATCCGCCTCGCCGCCTACTTCCAGCGCCACCTCGACGAGCAGTTCCGCCTCCACCCCGTCTACGCCACCCAGCAGGGGAACCACGACCACGACGACCGCATGGACGACCTCTCCCCGGAGGCCCGCGCCCGCGACGTGGACGTCACCCGCCGGACGCTCGCCGACATCAAGAAGCAGATCGACCCGAAGAAACTGTCGCGCGACGGCCGCATCGACTTCGAGGTGTTCACCCACAGCCTCGACTACGCGCTCTGGTCGGCCGCGAACGACGACCGCTTTGCGTTCGACCCCCGCGCCTACGGCGAGTTCATCTCCGACAGCGTGTTCCTCCTGTTCACGCAGTCCACGCTGCCGCGCGAGCGGAACGTGCAGAACGCCGCGAAGCGCATCGAAGGCGTGCCGAAAGTCGTCGCCGCCGCGAAGGCCGGGCTGAAGAACCCGCCGAAGATTCTCACCGAGGTGACCATCCGGCGGAACCTCGGCGCCATCGCGTTTTACGAGAAGGACATCTGGGAGTTCGCCGGCGAGACCCCCGGCAGTGAGCCCCTCGCGACCCCCTGCCGGGCCGCCGTCGCGGCGCTGAAGGACTACCAGACGTGGCTCGAAACCGACCTGCTGCCGCGCTCGACGGGCGAGTGGCGGCTCGGGGTCGACAAGTTCGCCAAGAAGCTCGAACTCGAACTCGACGCGGGCCTGACCGCGGCCGAGGTGCTGAAGCTCGCCGAGGGCGAGGCCGACCGCGTCGAGCGCGAGATGTACACCATCGCCCGCCAGCTGTGGGCCAAGCACCTCCCCGGCCGGCCGCTCCCGCCCGACGACGCCGACGGCCGCCGCGCCACCACCGCCGCCGTGCTCGCCGAACTCGGCAAGGACCACGGCCGGCCGGAGAACCTCGTCGCCGACGTGCGCAAGACCGTGGACGGCATCCGCACCTTCATCCGCGAGAAGAAGATCCTGACGCTGCCGGACCCGGACACGTGCAAGATCGTGGAGATGCCGGAGTTCCAGCGCGGGTTCTCGGCCGCGTACCTGAACCCGGCCCCGCCGCTGGACCCGAAGGCGGACAGCCTGTACGCCGTCGCCCCTCCGCCGCGGGACTGGAGCGCCGAGCGGGTGGCGACGTTCTTCCGGGAGTACAACACGCCGATGCTCCAGGTGCTAACCATCCACGAGGCGTACCCGGGCCACTACGTGCAGCTGGCGTACTCGAACCGCTGCCCGTCGCTGGTGCGAAAGGTGCTGTCGTCCGGCGTCTTCGCCGAGGGGTGGGCGGTGTACACCGAGCAGATGATGCTCGACCAGGGCTACGGCAACGGCGACCTGTCGCTGCGGCTGCACCAGCTGAAGTTCTACCTGCGGGCGGTGCTCAACGCGATCCTCGACCACCGGATGCACTCGTCCGGCATGACCGACGCGGAGGCGCTGGCGCTGCTGATGGGCCGGGGCTTCCAGACGGAGGCAGAGGCGGTGGCGAAGGTGGCGCGGGCGAAGCAGAGCAGCACGCAACTCTCGACGTATTTCGTCGGCCGGACGGCGTTCTACCGACTGCGGCAGGACGTGCAGCGCCGCCGCGGCGACGCCTTCGTGCTGGGCACCTTCCACGAGCAGGTGCTGAGCCACGGCACGCTGCCGGTGAAGTACCTGCCGGAGCTCGTGCGCTGAGCGGCTGGCGTGGTACAATCGCTCTGTAACCCCCGAGCCCGTCCGAGGCCCGCGCCGATGGCGTTCAACACGTACACCAGCGTCGACGTCGTGGTGAAGAAGCACCGGCTGGTGTTCGTCCAGGGGCCGCTCGTCCCGCCCGACCCGACGGCGCCGCCGTTCAGCGACCACTTCCGCGAGGAACTGGCGTTCAACCTGCGGATGCTGCCGATCGGCCGGTCGGAGATCGGGGCCGGTGAGGTGCTGCTGTTCCCCATCCTCCGCGAGGTGTGGAAGCCGTACTCGTCGGAACTGGCCCTGTTCACCCACGAGGGTCTGACGTTCGACGACGACCTGACCGGTACGCCGGACTACTTCGTGTGCAAAGTGTCCGAGTACGGACAGACGATCCCAGACACCCCGTACCTGCTGATCGCCGAGGCGAAGTTGGACGACTTCGAGCGGGCGTGGGGCCAGTGCGCGGCGGCTATGCTCGCGGCCCAGAAACTGAACCAGGCGCCCGATCTACCGGTGTACGGGATCGCCACGAACGGCAACGCGTGGCAGTTCGGAATGCTCCTCGGCCGGGAGTTGACGGTGGACCCACACGCCGTTGCCCTGTCGTCGATCGATCTGCTCGGGCAGCGCCTTCACTCCGCGTTCCGACTCGTTCTCGCCCAAGCCGTCGCCCACACCCGCACGCCGGCCGCCTGACGATTGAACCCGCCCGCCGGTTCGGATACGCTTTCCCCCAATCCCGCCCGCGCACTCCCGTTCCGGAGCCCGTCCCCGTGCCCACCCGCCTCCTACTGGCCGCCCTCACTGCGGCCCTGATCGCCACCCCCGCCGGCGCCGACAACTGGCCCCAGTGGCGCGGCCCCAAGAATGACGGCCACGCCGCCGGCTCCGCCCCCACCGAGTGGGGGCCGGACAAGAACGTCGTCTGGAAGGTCAAGCTCCCCGGCCGCGGGTCGTCCACCCCCTGCATCTGGGGCGACAACATCTTCATCACCTCGCTCGACGGCCCCGCCCCGGCGAGCTCCTCGCTCCTGTGCTACGGCACCGACGGCAAGGAGAAGTGGAAGGCGAGCATGGGGCCGGCGTCCGGCCGGTCCGGTCGCGGCGAGGAGGGGAACGACGCCTCCGCGTCGTGCAGCACCGACGGCAAGCACGTCTGGGCGTACTCGGGCAACGGGAAGCTCGCCTGCTTCGACTTCCAGGGGCAGGAGAAGTGGGCGCTCGACGTGCAGAAGTACGGCAAGTTCGACATCCAGTTCGGCCTCCACTGGACCCCGGTGCTGTACAAGGAGAAGCTGTACCTCCAGGTGATGCACAAGGGCGCCCAGAAGTTGGTCGCGCTCGAGGCCGCGACGGGCAAAGAACTGTGGGTCGTGGACCGGAAGGGCCACGGCAAGGGGGAGAGCCCGGACGTGTACGCGTCCGCGTTCATGTGGGAGGGGCCGCAGGGGCAGGCGATGCTCATCGCCCACGGGAACGACTACTGCACCGGCCACAACCTCGATACCGGCGCGGAGGTGTGGCGCGTCGACGGGCTGAACCCGCCGGGGGGACGCGGGTACATGGCATGGCGGTTCGTGTCCTGCCCGTTGGTCACCCCGGACCTCATCATCGTGCCGTCCTGCAAGTATGGACCGACCGT
>DASPHQ010000234.1:0-5375 GCA_035629595.1 Urbifossiella sp.
CGCGGCCCCGGCAGCCGCCCGGTCAGGCGTGCCACCCTCCGGTCCAGACTCATGTCGTCGCCCCCGGCTCGGACCCGCCCATGAACGTGGTCCGCCCGCCACACGCCGGGCAGGCCGGGAACACGACAATGGTCGGCGGCGGAGGCGCCGGGTCGCGCGAGTCGAGGGCCAGGAGCGGCACCCCGAGCCCGCACCGCTCGCAGTTGTGGCCCAGGAACCATGGGTGGGGCGGGTTCAGGAGCCACTCGATCAGCGCCCTCGGGAACTGGAACCCGGCCGGCGGTGTCGCCCACCCGGCGAACGGCCAGCATGCCCAGTCGGCGAGGTACTCGCCGCGAACCCGGTCGCAGAGGGCGATCCCCACCGCCATCCGCAGGTCCTCCGGCACCATCATCAGGAACGCCACCCGGCGCTCGTGCCCGGCGTCCACGACCTCGGCGGCAGCAGCATGTCGCTCGGCCGCCTCGGCCTGGCGGCGGGCGAGGTCGGCGACCCGGCGTCCGAGGGCACGGGTGATCACGTCGTCACCTCCGTCGCGGCGGGGTCGGCGGCGGCGTACAGGACGAGAACCACCCGGCCGCCGGGCTGGGGGTAGCGACCTGGCACCTCGTTCCCGCCGTCCTTGACCGGCAGCCATACCTCCGTCGGAGGGACAGACGCGACCGACACGACGGCGTCGAGAGCCGCTCGCAGCCGGCTGAGCTGGGACCGCGCGGTCACCACGTCCTTGCCTCCCGCGGCGGGCCGAGGGCCTTGATCTCCTGCTCCAGCGCCCGCACTTCGGCCTCCAACTCCGCCAGCTCCCGCACTTTGATCCCCAGCTCCAGTACTGCCTTCGCGGCCCCCAGCCGCACCGCCGGCGGGGCGGAGTCCTTCATCAGCGCCAGCAGCGTCCGCACCGCCTCCCCCGACGCGGCGGACAGGAGCCCGGCCGACCGCCGCATCAGGTCCGTCCGGGCCTCCTTGATCCGCTTCTGGAAGTCCGGGTCGCGGAGCCGGCGGTAGACCGTCCGGTCGGACACCCCGGCTTGGCGGGCGGCGGCCTCCACGGTCGCCCCGCACGCCAGGGACAGGGCCAGGGCGTCGTCCCGCCGCGGCGGCTTGTTGTCGGCCATTCCCGTACCTCCTCTCGTGTGTGCCCGGGCCGCCGCGTCAGCATCTGTCAGACACGTGGCAGGGTCGGGGCGGCTTCACCCGCCTCGACCACGACCTCCTCGATCACCAGCACGTGGCACCCGCCGCACACCGTACAGGGCGGCGGGTCAGGAGCATCCTCAGCGGCGAGCCGGTTCACGACACCCCTGCCGGGGCAGCCGGCCGTGCCCGCCACGGTCGCCGCCACCGCCTCGACCCGCCGCCGGAGCCGCATCCCACACCCCCCGATCGTGCCGGCTACGCGGCCGCTACTTCACCCCGCCGTCGCACCACCACGTCGGCGTGGGCCACCTCCACGTTGCCCTCGACGAGCCGGACCGGCACCGCGTCGCCGAACGTCGCCACCGCCCGGTTCAACACCACGTCGCAGTACCGCGGATCGACCTCCAGCAGCCGGGCGCTGCGGCCCGCCTGCTCGGCGGCGACGAGCGTCGTCCCGCTGCCGCCGAACGGGTCGAGCACCACCCCGCCCGGCGGGCAGCTGTTGGTGAGCAGCGCCCCGAACAGCGCCACCGGCTTCATGGTGGGGTGCTCGCCGTTCCGGGCGGGCTTGTCGAACTCCAGCACCGTCGTCTGGGCTCGGCCGCCGAGCCAGGTGTGGGGGGCGCCGTCGGCCCACCCGTACAGGCACGGCTCGTGGCGCCACTGGTAGTCCTGCCGGCCCAGCACCAGCGAGGGCTTCACCCACACCAGGCACTGCCGCACCCGAAGCCCGGCCTCGGCGATGGCCCGGCGGACCGAGAGCCCGTAGGTGTCGGCGTGCCAGACGTAGAACCCCCCGCCCGGGCGAAGGTGCGAACCCGCCGCCGCGAGGGCCGAGACGAGGAACTGCTGGAAGTCGTCGGGCGACAGGTCGTCGTTGGCGATGGTGAGGCGGTCGGCCGTCCCGCCCTCGTAGGCGACGTTGTATGGCGGGTCGGTCAGCAGCACGTCCGCCGGCTCGCCGCCCAGCACCCGGGCCACATCCGCGGCCTTGGTGGCGTCGCCGCAGAGCAGCCGGTGGCGGCCGACGGCCCACAGGTCGCCGGGCCGGGTGACCGGCACCGCCGGCGGCTCGGGCACGTCGTCCGGGTCGGCGAGAGCGGCCGCCGGCGGATCCGCCAGCAGGGCGAGGAGGTCGTCCTCGGCGAACCCGGTGAGGGCCAGGTCGAAGTCCGCCGCCTGCAGCGCCGCCAGCTCTGCGGCCAGCAGCCCGTCATCCCAGGCGGAGAGCGTCGCGGTCTGGTTGTCGGCGATGCGGTACGCCCGCGCCTGCTCGGCCGTCAGCCCGCGGGCGAGGTGGACCGGCACCTCGGTCATGCCGAGTTTCAGCGCCGCCTTGTACCTCGTGTGCCCGACCACGATCACGTCCTGCTCGTCCACGACGATCGGCTGGCGGAACCCGTACTCCTTGAGCGACGCGGCGACGGCATCGACCCCGGCGTCGTTGTGCCGCGGGTTCTGCGGGTAGGGCTTCAGCCGGCTCACCGGCCACATCTCGACCTCCATCAGCCACCCCCTTGCGCGTGCGGAACTCCCCTCACCTGGTCTGTTACCCGTCGCCGCGAAAAGTGTCGAACCTCCGCGTGGGGTCTCCCTGCCGAGGAACTACCCCGGCCTCATCCGATGTGTCGGCGGAATGTTCGGATTCGCTGGGAAACAATGGAAAAGATCACTTCTGTGCTGGATGTCGGTGGGCGGCCGAGCGAATGTGTCACACCCCCGGCCGACCGGCTGGGGGACACCCACGGGAGACGCACATGGCGAGCAAGGCGAAGGCGGTGCGGACCACGACGGCGGCGGGCGAGAAGAAGGCGGAGCCGGCGGCTCCCCAGCCCGAGGGGGCGGCCGGGCCGGCGGGCGGTGAGGGGAAGCTGAGCGCCCTGGCGGCGGCTGCGAAGGTGCTGGCCGAGGCCGGGACGGCGCTGACGTGCAAGGAGTTGGTCGGGGCGATGGCGGCGAAGGGGTACTGGGCGAGCCCCGGCGGGAAGACGCCGGAGGCCACCCTCCACGCGGCCATCAGCACCGAGATCAAGAAGAAGGGGGACGCCGCCCGGTTCCGCAAGGCCGCCCCCGGCCGGTTCGCGGCCGTCGGCGCCACGGGCACCCTCCCGCCGGCGACGGCCGGGCGGAAGGCGGCACGGGGGCGGTCAGCACCGCCGGCCTGAGCGGCCGCCCCGGCCGCAGGCAAGGCCGGCCCCCGCATGAGGGACCCGTGCGGGCGAGGGTCGGCGGCCGCGAGGCCGCTCGGGACGAGCCGACCCCCAAACCTACCGGGGCTTGGCCCGGAACGACCGGTCGAAGTCGGAGAGGGTGGCGATCAGCGCCCGCGGGTCGGCGGGCTTGGTCAGGTGGGCGTCGAACCCGGCCGCGGCCGTCCGCCGGACTGCCTCCTCGTCCCCCACCCCGGACACCGCCACCAGCAGCAGCGGGCGGATGCCGGCCAGGCCCCGGGCCACCCGGGCCAGGGCGCACCCGTCCATCCCCGGCATGTGCAGGTCGAACACACCCGCGTCCGGCCGGAACTCGGCCACGGCCGCCGCCGCCGCCGCCCCGTCGTAGCAGACGCGGACGTCCGCCCCGGCCAACGAGAGGAGGCCGCCGAGGATGTCGGCCGCGTCCCGGTTGTCGTCGGCCACCATCACCCGAAGCCGGAGGGGCGGGATCCCGGGCCGCGGGGGCCCGCGGTGGGACGTGGTCGTGATCGCCGGGGGCTCCGCCACCGATGGGGGTGTAACGGCGGCCCCGCCCCGGGGTTCGGTGGGGGCTTCCGAGGGTGGGGAGGTGGGCATTCGCGGGTCATCCTTAACGGACGGGGTGACCCGGGTGTGCAACTCCGGTGCCCGCGCGGGGACGGCCGAACCGGCCGACGGCTGACGGGGCCGCTTACCCGCCCCACGTCGGCCCCGCACTCACCTCGACCTCGACCGGGACGGGGGCGACGAGCGGGGCCATCCCGTCCACCATCGCCGCCCGCAGCCAGACGGCCGCCTCCTCCGCCTTGTCCGCGTCGCACTCGACCACGATCTCGTCGTGGACGACCAGCACCGGGAACGCGCCCGGGCACGCCCCCCGCCGCTCCCACAGCAGCGCCAGCGCCCGCTTCAGCCCGTCGGCGGAACTTCCTTGGATAGGAGTGTTCAGCTTCTCGGTGTACCTGGTCACCCCGAGCCGCCGCCGGCCGGCGAGCGTCCGGGTGTCCACGGCCCCGTCGCCCACGCCGCGGTGCCAGGCGCGCAGCCCCGGGTAGGTGCGGAAGAACGTCTCCCGGTGCCGCACGGCCTCGGCCTCGGACAGCTCGACCCCGTACCCGGCCCGGGCGTACCGCCGCAGGCCGTCGGCGCCCTGCCCGTACAGCAGGCCGAAGTTCACCGCCTTGGCCAGCTGCCGGTCCGCCTTCGACACCTCCGCCTTGCCCAGCAAGGCCTTCGCCGTCAGCGTGTGGAGGTCCTCGCCGGTCTGGTACGCCTCCAGCATCCGCTTCTCCCGCGCCACCTTGGCGGCGACCCGGAGCTCGATCTGGCTGTAGTCGGCCTTCACCAGCGCCCGGCCGGGAGGGGCGGCGAAGCACCGCCGATACCGCCCGTCGCGGGGGAGCTGCTGGAGGTTCGGCCCCTTGCACGACATCCGGCCGCTGGCCCCGGCCCCGATCTGCTTCCACGTCGCGTACACCCGGCCGTCGGCGGCGACGTGGCGGAGCCAGTCCCGGCCGTAGGTGGTGGCCAGCCGCGCGGCCGACCGGTAGTCGCGGACGAGGCCGGCGAGGGGGTGAGTAACCGCGGCCAGGGCGTCGTCGTCGGTCGCCTCCAGCTCGACACCCACTGCTGCCAGGGCGGCCTTCACGTCGTCGGGGCTGTCCCAGTTGCGGGCGCCGAACAGCGACGCCCCGTCCGGGGCCGCGGCGTCGAGCGCCTCCCGCAGCCGCGCCCGCTCGCGGTCGGCGTCGGCGGCCAGGGTGCCCCACGCTGGGCGGTCGAGGGCGACCCCACGGCACATCGCCCAGGCCACGCAGGGGAGCGCCGCGAACTCGATCTCGGCCACAGCGGTGAGCTCGGCCGGCTCCAACTCGGCGGCGAGTTCGGCCCACGCCCGGAGCGGCACCTCGGCGTCCAGCGCCGCGTACCGGAGCATGTCGGGCGTCAGGGTGCCGGCCCAGTCGGCCTGCTGCAGCTCCTTGTCGAGTGTCAACCCGAGATGCCGCGCCGCCACGTCCCGCAGCCCGTGTTTGACCACGATGTCGC
>DASPHQ010000235.1:0-9934 GCA_035629595.1 Urbifossiella sp.
CGGCGACGAGCCACCCCCCGAGCCCGCCGACCAGACCGAATCCGCCGGCCGCGACCGTGCGGGCCGCCGCCCCGCCGGCCCCGGTCAGCGATTCGACGACGACCGCGGCCACGGCCGTGGCCGCACCAACCCCCAGCGCCCACCGGTTCGGGGGGGCGGCGGCGGGGCTGGCCGGGGCGGTGTCGTCCGGTCCGGTCATTCTAATCGACCTCGACGAGGGCCGGGATGCGGAGGTTGCCGTGGTCGTCCTTCAGACCCGGGCGGCGGACCTTCCGCACGGTCCCGGTCGTCGACCGCGAGCCGGGGACCACCGTCACCCACCCGTCCGGGTGGTCGTGGAGGCTGATCGGGAAGAACGGTGCCAGCCCGTAGGCAGCCTCCAGGAACCGCGTCAGCACGTCGGTGAACGCGGCGGCCGCCTTGGCGGGCGCGCCGGGTTCCGCCCAGCAGTCGACGTACAGGCGCAGGGACGCCTCCATCAGGTAGCCGCCGCGGATCGCCTCCCGCAGCGCGGTCACGCGGTCGCGGAGTGGGTGCCCGGCCGGGAGCCCGCCGGCGGCCGCTTCCAACGCCTCGAATCCGGCCGGGGCGGTGCCGAGTGACACCTCCGCGACCGCCTCGCGCATGACCTGCTCGCCGGCGACCAGCCCGTACCCGTGCCCACGGACGAACGCCCCCGCTGCCGCGTCGGCGAATACTGCCCGCACGGTCAGCCCCGGTCTCGGTCCGCCCGCCACGTCCGTCGGCCGGACGAGGGTCAACCCGAACCCCTCGGCCCACCGGCCGAGCGCCTCCACCCGGGGGTCGTCGCCCGGCGCGTCGGCCAGCAGGTTGATCCACCCGAGAGCCAACTCGCCGGGCCGGTCGCCGGCCTTCGACCCGGTCCGGGTCAGTTCGCGGGCGGTCCTCCACCAGCCGCCCCCCCACCAGTCCTCGCGGCGGCCGACGGCCTCGTAGAGCCGGTGAAACCGGTCGGCCGTTGAGTCGGGTTCCGATGGCCCGTCGGAGATGGTCACGCGGGCCAGCTCCGGGGTCGCGGCGTACTGCTCGACCCCGACGACGGTGTCCGGCGGCTGTTGCGATCTCACCGACGCCGCCGTCGGCCAGCCCAGAGGCATGTCGGCGGGCCACGTCGGGGCGTGGTCCGCGGCGTCGGGGTCGAGGTCCGGGTAGGCCCGGCACCAGAACCCGGACCGGAGCCGGCGCCACCACACGGCGGCTGCGCCGGCAGGGTTGCTGGCGGCTCCGGAGAGGAGTTCGTGGAACCACTTCCGACCCTCATCCTCCTCCTTGACCCAGTGGGTGAACTTGGGCTTCACCGCGTCCGGGTCCGGCGGTGTGAGCGTCGGGTCGGCGTCGGCCCGGCGGGCGTCGGCGTGGAAGGCGGTGAGCCAGTCCGGGGCGGGGGCGGGCGGGGGCGGCAGGTCCGCCCAGGCGGCGACGGCCGACCGCGGCCGGGCCGGCTCCGGGCGCACCCGCAGCACCACGCGCTTGCCGGGCGTCGCGGCCAGGTCGAACGCGTACACCTCGTCGCCGTCCGCGGCCGCGGTTTTGGGGGCGGTACCGGATAATTCGCCGTCTACTCCGGCCTTCTGGAACCACTCCGTAACCCAGTCGCGGACCAGCTTCCAAACCGTCCGGTCGGAGGTGAGGGCGGCCAGGTCGGAGGCCACCAGGTGGGCCGTTCTCGCCGCCGCGCGGGCCGGGGCGCCGAGCGACGCGAACTCGGGGATCGTGGCGCTGCGGCCGGAGAGACGCTTGAGCAGGTCTCCGGCCGGGCCGTCGGCGAGCCGCTGCTGGAGGTCGGTGAGGCGGGCCACGGCGTCGTCCGCCTCCCACTCCCGGACGAGCCGCGCCAGGTCGGCCGCGAGGCCGCCGGCGCTCAGACGCTCGGCGGCGCGGGTGAGCAACTCGGCTGTCACGGTTTCGGGTCCGCCGAGATACTTGCGGACGCCGGCGAACAGCCCGGACGGGCGGCCGCGGGTCCGGTCGGCGGCGGCGGTGAGGGCGGCGGCCAACTCGGCGTCGCCCGGGTCCGGTCCGCCGAGGAGGAGGAGGGCGTTGGGCCAGCGGCGGACGACCGCGGCGCGCGCGGCCGCCGCCGCCGGGTCGTCGCCCGATGCGGCGGCCGCGGCGGCGGCGAACTCGGCCACCTGGCGGGCGGACTCGGCCAGTACGTTCGGGTCAACCATCGGCACTCGGTCTCCGTCCGCTCCCGCCACCAGGCCGGCCGCACGATCGAATCGACCGGCTCGTCAGATGTCCCCGCGCTGGGCCGGGGCGGCGTAGGTGTCGCCGGCCGTCAGGTCGGTCGGCACGCCCTCGGTCCCGCGCTCGTCCGTCACCACGAACTCGAACGGGTTCTCGTCGTCGTACCGGATCTCCAGCTTCGCCCCCTGGATGCCGCCGGGGAACTCGAACGCCAGGAAGTTGTGGAACCCCTCGTCGCCGGGGAACTGCCGCATCAGGATGATCCGGTTCGCGGCCGGCCCCGCCTTGCTCACGTCCGGGAGCGGAATGACCTCCGGCTTGCGGGCCTTCAGCGCGTCGTACCGGGTGTGCTCGGCGTACAGCACCTTCACCGCGTTCACCCGGAGGTCGTGGTAGCCCACGTTGAACGGCAGGAGGTTGTGCAGGTCGCTGTCGAACTGCGGGTCGATCTGCTGGGCCTGCCCCTCCATCGCGGCCAGCGCCAGCACCGCCCCCTTGGCCGTCGCGTCCTTGGCGTTGTCCGGGTCGAACGTGAACCGCCGCGTCCCCAGGTCGGTCTCCCGGCCGTCGGGCTCGCGGTCCGGGGCGTCCAGGAACGCGACCGCCAGCCGCTCCTTGAGGAGCCGCGGCAGGAGCGGGTAGCGGACCGCGTTCCCCGACGCCACCACCCACTGGACCTCCCGCGCCGGCCCGTCGGCCCCCTCCAGCACGGACTGGATCAGGCGGTTGCAGTTGGCGATGCTCCGCATCACCGGCCGGTAGATGAGCGCGTCCACCTCCGTCCGCGAGACGGTGATCTCGTCCAGCTTCCTCTTCAGCCTCACCTCGTCCTCCACGGCCGCCGGGAGGATCGCCTTGGTGAGGGCGTTGAGGTCGCGCGTCCACGTCCAGACCGGCAGCCGGGCCTCGCCGCGGACGAACCGGTCGCGCTGCTCCTTCGGCAGCTTCGGCGACGGCTCGTCCGCGGACAGGTCGTGCTTCATTTGCTCCCCGGTCCGCCACAGGGCGAGCGCGGCCGCACGGCGGTCCTCTTCCGGGGTCTGGCCGCTGTCGAACCGGGTGGGGACGAGTTCGTCCTGGCGGTCGGCGGCGGCGGTGTCCTGGATGAACTTCTCCAGGTCGTCGGCCAGCTTGAGCCAGGCCCGGTCGTCGGTCGGGGGCCTGGTCGGCAGTCGCGGCGGGTCGACGGGCGTCCGCCTGCGGTGGGCCGCGACCACCTGGGCGATTTTCGCCTTCACCAGCCGGCACACCTGGCGGGTGATGTCGTCGCCGCCGAAGGTCCGCACGCCGCTGCGGCGGAGGACGGTGATCCGCAGCGTCCGCCCCTCGTCGCCGGTCACCTCGGCCCGCACCAGGGCGATGTCGGTGGTGCCGCCGCCGCAGTCGTACAGGAGCATGGTGAGCCCGTGCTCGTACAGGTAGCGGAAGCCGTTGAGCCCGCCGTTGATCTGCTCGAAGATGCGGCGGTACAGGTGGAAGAACGCCGCCGCCGACGCCTCGTCGATGAGGAGGTGGACGACCGGGTCGTCGGCCTGGCTGTCGAGGCCGGGCTTCTCGCGGGCCACCCGCTGGAGCTGGCGGACGCGCCGGGCGAGTTCGGCGTCGGCGGGCAGGTCGCCGTACCCGCTCCCCTGGCCGGCCGCCTGCATCCGCAGCCACCCGAGCTGCACGGCCCGGCGCAGCGCGAGGTACTCGGCCCGCGAGTACGTGGTGGGGTACGTCAGGGCCACCTTCGCCGGCCACCCGCGCACGGCCTCGCGGAAGTGCTGGAACACCCGGCACGCGAGCAGCTCCAGCGGCGCGCGGGTGTCCACCTCCATCACCGCCGGGCGCTCGGCCGGCACCGGCTCGTCCGGCCGCGGCGGGTCGTACACCACCCGGTGCGGGGCCGACACCTTGTGCGTGGGGTACCGGCCCGCATTCCCCGCCACGGGCGGGAGCGGCCGGATCGACGCCATCCGCTTCGCCCCGATCACCACGCTCCGCGCCGCCGCGGCCGACGACCGGGCCAGTTCGCCGGCCGCGTAGTCGACCGCGTTCGGCCGGTCGTCGGTGTAGTTGGCGAGGTCCGGGAACAGGCGGTTCGTGGGGACCGCCGTGCCGGGCGGGACGAACGTGCGGAACAGGTCGAACTTGAGCTCGGACGTGATCGGGCTGCCGTTCGGGTCGGTCGTGCCGACGACGCCGCCACGGTACCCGTGGACGAGCCGGGTGGTCAGCATCGGGATCAGCCGGGTCGGCGTCGCCAGCCCGCGGCCGTCGCGGGCGAACGGGTCGAGCAGGGCGGCGGTGGTGCTCGTGTTCCCCAGGTCGACGCCCAGCAGCGCCTTCGCCGCGGGGACCGGCGTGGCCGGCTGGAGGAGGAGCCGCACCGGCTGGTCGTCCGGCGCGTCGGCGGAGCCGTCGAAGTACAGGACGGTGAGCTCGACCGGCTTCTCGTCGGCGTCCACGTCGGCGACGAACCGGACGAACGCCTCGTGGTTGGTATCCACCCGGAAGGTGAGGCGGATGCCGGCCGGGGCGACGACCGACCCGACGAGGAAGGCGTTCTCGAACACCCACTTCTGGGTCAACACCTCCTGGCTCATGGCCAGCCGGCCGGCGTTGTGCTTGTCGAGGACCGCCTGCAGGTCGGGCGGCTGCGGGCTGAACCGGCTGACGGTCGTGCCGGTGTCCGCCTCGGCCTCGACCTTCAGCCACCCGGCGTAGGCGCGCGGCCAGTACACGAGGACGCCGTACGCGGCCGGGCGGAACGTGTCGGCCGGGCGGACCAGCGCCTCGCTCGGGTCGATCGTCTTGACCCGCAGGCCGACCCGCGGGTGTACGTTCGGGAACGGGATGTCCACGGCGGGCATCGGCGGCACTCAGGGGGTCGGGGCGGGAGCCGTGGCTGGCTCGGGGGCGGCGGTGCCGAGCTTCCGCCGCACCTCGCGCTGCAGCGCACCCAGCCGGAACTGGAGCCGCCAGCGCACGGCCAGGGTGATCTGCTGGGCGGCGGTCCGCAACTTCCCCTCGAACAGGGTCTTGAACGCCAGCCCGTCGAAGTCGTAGGCCAGGGTCTTGTCCCGCATCCGGTCGGCGAACCCGTTCCCGCGCAACTGTGGGCGGAGAGGCTCCCGCCAGGCCGCGTCGGGCGGGCGGTCGGCGACGCGCCCCTCGTGCCAGACCGCCATCGGGTCGCTGCCGCCGGGGAGTGTGACCGCCGGGAGGTTGCGGGCTTCCAACTCGGCCGTCACTTTCGTGTACGCCGCCTGCACCATCTGGTCGAACTCGGCGTCCAGGGTCGCCTGCATCCGGGTCGCGTGGAACGGGAACTGGTCGAACAGGTCCTCCACGGACATTTGCGAGAGCACCTCGTCCGGCGCCCGCGCCCCGAACTCCCTGCGGAGCCGGTCGTAGGCGTCACGACCAAGGGCTTCGAGCTCGGTGAACAGCGGGCCGCGGCCGCCCGGGAGCCCGTTGGCCTCTCGCCCGCCGGACAGCCGCAACGCCGTCATCAGCAGGGCGTTGTACCAGTCCATGGCGTCGTTCTGATCCTGGAGCGAGATCGGCTTGTCGCACCGTGTCCGGGCGTACTCCAGTTCGTCGCGGGCCTGCTTCACGATCCCGCCGGTCTGGGCGAGAATTTGGGCGGCGACCGACGGCCGGACCTTCTCCTTGATCAGCCGCCCGAGCTGCGAAACCCCACCGTCCTTGAGCAGTTCCTCGAACGCGGCGGCCAACTCCGGGGTGGCACCCAGCCGGGTCTTGACCGCCTCCTCGTCGCCGGGGCTGAACAGCTGGAGGATGGTGAGGGCCTTACTCCGGTCGGCCTCCCCGCCGGTCTGGGTGGCGGCCCTGAAGATGCCGTTGCACCCGAGACAGACCTGGGACAGCGGGATGTCGTTCCGCCGCATCAAGTCGGTCATCACGTCCCACGTGGTGATCTGGCCCGGAGTGCCGACCTTGGCGTGCTGCTCGGGGGCGTCCATCTTGTTGACCACCACCCAGACCCGCGACCGGAACGTCTCGCGGAACTTGGCCTGGAGCGCGGACAGGATGTCCCCGACGTCCGCGCTGTCCATCGAGTCGGCCCGGAGGAACACCAGCGCCCCGTCGAGTTCCTTGATGTACTCCTTGGTCAGGAGGTCATCGACCGACCGCCCGGCCCCGAGCCCGGGGCAGTCGACCATCTCCAGGTCGGGGTCGATCCGGTCGGTCGGGAAGGTGATCGAGGACTCGGCCACCAGCAGGTGTTTGCCCGGCTTGATCGTGTCGTCCTGGTCCTGGGCGTGCGTGAGCAGCGCCTGCCGATCCGGGGTCCAGGTGAACCGATCGACGTGCGGCGTACCCTCCCGGACGAGGTCCTTGGGGGCGTCGTGGTAGCTCTGGAGAAAGGCCTGGAGGAACGGCTTGTCTTTCGGCAGGATGCGGCGGGCCGCCGTCACCCCGCCCCCGTCCGGGACGTAGTTCTTCAGCTTCTCGATCAGGGCGAGTTCACCGACCGTTGCCACGCTCTTCAGCTGCAGCCATTCGCAGAGGGTGTTTCGCCGGGCGCGGTAGCCCTCGCCTGTGAAGTACGTCACGGTCATCTCGGCCGGCTTCCCGGCCTCGCCGACGATCAGCCGGGTGACCACGCTGGTACACGCCTTCCCCACCCCGACCCCGGCCACCTGCTGGCCGAGGAGGTTGTTGAGGATGGTGGACTTGCCGCACTGGAACGGGCCGAGGAAGCCCACCTTGAACCGCGGCGTGGTGAGCTTCAGGCGCGCCTCGACGAGCTTACCTACCGCCTCGACCACGTCCGGCGTCTCAACCTCCTTCGGGCACTTCGTCTGAAGGGCGCGGAAGGTCTCGACGGCGGCGTTGAAGTCGGCCAGGACCGGGGCCAGCCGGTCCGGGTAGCGGGCCAGCAGCTTGCAGTCCGCGGGCGTCAGAGGGTCCGGGGTCGCGGGCATGGGTGTCGGCTCGGGGTGCGGGGACCGGCGGTCACTTCTTCTCGGGCGGGGCCTGCCCGGCCAGCCGGGCCAGCTGCACCGGCCACGCGGCCATCGGCGAGGCGTTCGCCAGCGTCCGCTCCTTCTGCCCCGGGGTCCGCTTGTAGAACAGCGCGTTGCGGATGTTGTTCCGGTCGAACTCGTACACCACCACCCGGTGCGCCTCCGGGAACTTCTCCAGCAGCTTGGCGAAGGCCGCCGGGGTCACCTCCGCCGGGTTCCCGGACACGAGGGTGAGGGCGCGGCCGAACGCCCCCGGCCGGAGGCCGCCGCCGCGGGCCGAGCGGTCGATCTTCGGCAGCTCCAGCCACTGCGCCCGGCTCTCCGGGGTGATCACGACCTCCTGCGTCGCCGGGATCGGGCCGGCCTCCGCGATGTGGGCCGACAGCCGCCCGGGCGCCAGCTTGTTCAGCTCGGCGGTCTTGTCCGCGGCCTCCTTCGCCGTCATCGGGAACAGCATGTACACCCGGGCGGCGTCGTCGCGGCGCAGCGGCGGGATGTTCACGTACAGCTTGTTCCCCTCGATGACCTCCTCCTCCTGCTCGTCGTCGGTGGCCCCGGCCTCGCCGATGCCGAGGGTCACGTCCGACTTGATGTTGAACGCCTCCAGCGCCGTGCCGCCGACCTTCTCCTTGTCCTTGATGACCGCCTCGAACTGCGCCCGGTCGCCCTTGAACCCGTTCAGCCGGATCAGGAAGTAGTTGTCCCCCTGCGGCCACTCCCCGGACACCTTCCGCTCCTCCTTCTGGCCGAGCTCCCGGACGTGGGCGACGAACCGCACCGGCCGCTTCGCCGCCGGCGGCTGGAGCACGTACGACCCGAACTGGGTCAGCGTCAGCGGGTCCTTCTGCTTGGTGCTCGGGGTCAGCGACACCGCCTTGTCCGCGGCGTCGTCGTAGGTCACGTCGAGTTTGGTGATCTCCTGCGGGGTGAGGCCGAGGAGCGAGAACTCCCACGTCGGCTCGGCGGCGGGCAGCTGCCGCACCGCCAGCTGGTCCTTCTCCAGGGTGATCGAGGGGAGCGGGGAGAGCGGCGCGTCGGGGTTCTCCAGCCGCTGGTAGGCGTTGAACTCCACCGGGCTGATGAGCCGGATCAGCGGCGGCCCGTTGGTGACCGGCTGGCCGGCGAAGGCGGCCTTCACGGTCAGGTTCTTGAGCGTGTTCTCGACCGCCTCCTCGATCACCGGGCGGGTGATCGACGGGCCGGTGCGGATGACGAGGATGACCTTCTCCCCGGCGTCCGGCTGGGCGGCGGACGGGCCGGCGGCCGCGGCGGCGACGACCGCCACGGCGAGCGCGGCCGCGGCGGTCTGGAGGGCGGAACGGAGCATCGGCCGGTCTCCGGGGCGGGTCAGGGGGCTTCGGGGAGCTGCTTGTACAGGTCGTACAGCACGCGCGACGTGAGCGGGACGTGCCCCTTGTTCTGGGCGATCGCGTACGTCTTGCGGATCTCGTCCAGCAGCTCGGCACGGCTGCGGCCGACGTACCGGTGGTCGGGTACGAGCTTGGCGATCTGGTCCGCCAACCGCCCGCGCTCGATGGGGGTGGTGGCAGCCTCCCACGCCTTCTCCAACTCCTTGACGGTCTGCGGCGGCGGCGGGATCGGCGGAATCGGCGGGGGCTGGATCGGCGGGATCGGCTCCGGATCGACCGCGACCACCGGCGTGTCGGCCTTGTACTTCGAGTACCCGTACCAGCCGCCGACCCCGGCTGCCGCGAGAAAGAGCACCGCCGCGATCAGCACAGGCAAGCTGATGCCGGGTTTCGGCGGCACCCCCCCGTTGCCCTGTCGCTCTTCGACCGGAGCCCGGAGCGCACTCAACAGCGCCTGCTTGAAGTTCTCGGCGGCGGACCCGCCGTCGGAGTCCACGAACTTTCCCTTCTCGGCGTTGTCGAGCACGGCCCAGACCGGGCAGGAGCCGGGCGAGACGGTGGCGGACACGTCGCCGGCGAGGGCGTAGCGGATCAGCCGGCCGACCAGCTTGATGTCGCGCTGCACCAGCTCGCCCCAGTTTTCCGGGCGGAACGACGGCCCGTAGTGGACCGGGGCGGCGAGCTGCCGGGACAGGCGGGACTCGTCGCCCCACAAGGCGGCGTCGGACTTCTCCCCCTTCAGCCAGCTCGTGGCCGCCAGCGACGTCTGGCCGACCCACGCCGTACCGAGGTCGGGGAGGAACACGGCGGTCGGCGTGCCCGGCCGCTCGACGACGTACAGGTTGTTCGGCCCGGTGAGCCCGAGCCGCCAGCGGCTGTCGTGGAGGCCGGCGGTGACGGCGAGCAGCGCCCGCGCGAACGCCGCGACGCGCGCGACGGCGGGCGACTTCCGGTTGACCGGCCCCCCCGGGAGGTCGGTGGCCAACTCCGCCCGCCACTGCGTCAGCGGCCTGGCTGCGGCGAGGTCCTCGGCGTCGGCCGTGAGGGTGTAGACCCGCTCGCCGCCGTACAGGTTGCGCACCCACTTCTCGCGCCGGAGCCCCTGGCCGACGGCGGCGGGGGTTTCGACGTAGGCGACTTTCTCGTCGAGGGTGCGGGTGAGGCGGACGGCCCCGGGCGTGTCCGGGTCGGCGGACGCTTGCGTGGAGATGTACCCGAACGACTGCGCGGGGTGCGGCATGGCGGGCGGGTTCATGGGCCGGTCCGGGCGGGTCGCGGTGTAGGTCGGATGATAACCGACCCCTACCGGTCTGCAAGAGGCTCCGGCGAAAGATTTCCCGGCTGCCCCCGACTCACGAGCGGCCGCCGAACCAG
>DASPHQ010000236.1:0-13439 GCA_035629595.1 Urbifossiella sp.
CCGCCCCCGCCGGCCGCGGCTGGCCGAGGTAGAACGCCGCCGCGACCACGCCCAGCACCACGCCGGCCGCCGCGTACCCGATCCGCCCCGCCTGCATGGCCGCCCCTCCCGGGTGCGCCCCGACCCCGGGGCTCGGCCGGGTCATATCATCGCCTCTACCCCTGTCCAGCCGAATCGGTGCCCCCGTGAGCCGCAACCGCAACCAGCAGGCCGCCGCGGCCGCCGCCCGCTTCTTCATGGGCCTCCCGACCGGCGGCAAGGTCGCCGTCGTCGCCGTCGCGCTGGTCGTCGGGGCGGTCGCGCTGGCGATCTACGCCCGTAAGGTCGAGCCGGGCGCGCCGCCCGCATCCGCCCCCGTCGCGCCCGGCACCGTGGCGTTCATGTTCTGGAACGTCGAGAACCTGTTCGACGACCGGGACGACCGCCGCAACAGCATCGACGACCCCTACGACGACTGGTTCGCCGAGGACGCCGCGGCCCGCAAGCTGAAGTTCGACCGCCTGACCGAGATCATCCTGAAGCAGAACGGCGGCAACGGCCCCGACATCCTCGCGTGCGTCGAGGTGGAAAGCCTCCGCGCCGCGGAGCTGCTGCGCGACGCGCTGAACGCGAAGGTGCCGGCCGGGCAGGCGAAGTACGAACACGTCGCCATGAAGGAACTGGCCGGGAACGCCGGCCGGTTCATGGCCCCGTGCGTGATCTCAAAGTTGCCGCTCGACCCGGGCCGCACGAAGCTGCTCGGCACGTACAACCTCCGCGTCCTGGAGACGCACGTCGTCGCCAACGGGGCCGAGCTCACGCTGATCGCGTCGCACTGGACCTCGCAGCTGTCCGACAAGGGCACCAGCAAGGGGAGCGGCCGCGACAAGTACGCCCACGTCATCCGCGAGCAGTACGAGCGCCACCTGACTGCGAAGGGGGACGTGGACGTCCTGGTGTGCGGCGACTTCAACGACAATCCGGAGTCGGACGCGGTCGCCAACGTGCTCGGCGTCACCGGCGACCGGGCGGCCGTGACTGCCACCTCACGCCCGGCCCGGCTGTTCGGGCTGCTGTCGGGGAAGCCGCTGGACCGGTACAGCACGCTGTACTACGACCGCGAGCGGACGCACTCGATCTTCGACCAGGTGGCGGTGTCGCCGGGGATGCTCGACGCGACTGGTTGGGGCTGCGACCCGGACTCGGTCGCGGTGCCGACGGACGGGATGAGCCGGGCGGGGAAGGTGGCGCGGCGGCCGTGGCGGTTCGGCGACCGGAACGACAAGGCCGTGGAGCGCGGGTACGCGGACCACTTCCCGGTGACGGTGAATCTGAAGTTGGCGGTGGCGCCGTAGTGCATCGCCGCGAGCGGCGAAAACTAGCGCCCCAGCGCCTTCCACGCCGCAACGCCGAGCACCACGCCGATCACACCCGACATGAGCGCCACCGCCCACCCGCGCCACTCCGCCGGCGGCGCCTCCTCCTCCTCGACCGGGACGCTCACCTCGACCGGCGTTGGCGGCGTCGGCGGGTCGGCCGACTCGGCCACCGACGGCTCGTCCATCGGCACGTTGCGCGGCCGCCGCCGCGGCAGCTTCACGCCGCTGTCGGGGACGTTCGGCGAAACGGTGTCCACGGCCGCCACGCTCCCCGTCTCGGCGCCGTCCCGTGCGATCAACGTCGGGTGCGTCCCGCTCAGTTGCACCGACGCCGAGTCGGCGGTGAACTTCGTCAGCGGCAGCAGCAGCTCCGCCACATCCGCGGCCGAGCCCGGCCGGTTCTCCGGTCGCTTCGCCAGCAGCCGCGCCACCAGCTTCGCCAGCTCGTCGGGCACGTCGGGGCGGATGGCCTGGAGCGGCGGCGGCGGGTCGACCTGGTGCTTGAGGATCTTCTCGATCGGGCTGCCGACGTGGAACGGCGGCTTGCCGGTGAGAAGGAAGTAGAACGCCCCGCCGAGGGCGTACAGGTCGGCCCGGTGGTCGGCGAGGCTGCTGTTCTTCGCCTGCTCCGGGGCCATGTAGTCCGGCGTGCCCACCACCGTGCCGGCGCGCGTCAGGTCGCCGCCGCCCTCGTCGTCGAACCCGACGGTGCGGACCAGCCCCATGTCGAGGAGTTTGACCACCGCCGGCTCGGTGGCGTCGGGGTGGTGCCGCTCGCCGGCCACGACGAGGTTCCCCGGCTTGATGTCGCGGTGGATGAACCCCTTCGAGTGGGCGTGCGCCAGCCCGAGCGCCGCCTGCCGGAGGTACTCGCACGCCTCCGGCACCGGCAGCACGCCGAACGTGCGGACGAGCCGGGCCAGGTCGATGCCGTCCACGAACTCCAGGGCGAGGTACACCTTCCCGCCGACCTCGCCGGCCTCGAACGCGGCGGCGATGTGCGGGTGCCGCAGGCTCAGGGCGGCGCGGACCTCGCGCTCGTACCGGCCGCGGATCACCGGGTTGGTGAGGAGGTGCGGTCGGATGACCTTGATCGCGGCGATCCGCCCGGTGCGGGTGTCGCGGGCCTTGAACACCTTCCCCATGCCCCCCTCGCCGAGCTTGTCCAGCACGACGAACGGGCCGACGATCAGGTCGGCGGTCTTGGCGTGGATGATCTTGCGGAGCTGGTACACCGGCACCAGTTCGTGCTCGACGACGTGGCGGAGGGCGCCCGTCATGTCGTCGGCGAATGGGACGAGTTCGCGCGCCAGCGCGTCGACCTCGGCAGGGGGGAACAGCCCGCTGTCGCGGAGGGCCTCGACCAGGGACTCGGCGGACGCAATCACCATTCGGTCCGACGGGGTGGAAGAGGCGGCTGCGCGGGTCAGGCGAGATACTCCGATTCTAGCTCGGGATGAGGGCCGGCAGGAAGGAATTCGGACGACGGTGGTCCGAATCTGTCGGTCCAAGCGGCAGACTCGCCGCAGCTTCCGCCGCCGCGCCGGCCTGCCGGACCCGACCGACCCCACCGCCGCCGGTTGGTGTCTGCCCGTTCAGACTGGAACGCCCGCCCGCGGCAGCCGATGATGGGGGTGGCACCGTGGAGGAACCCGCCGTGAACACGCCCGAGAAGCCGGACGCGCCGCCAAAGACCGAGGAGTACGGGAGGGCCGACAGCATCCTGTTCCAGGCCTGGGTGGTGCTGTTCCTGATGGTCGTGTGCGTCGGGCTCGTCAACTACCTGCTCTCGTACATGCCGCGCTAGCCCAACTTCCTCAGCACGTCCGTCGGGGTGACGATCCCGACCAGCACGCCGGCCGCGTCGGCCACGAACAGGTGGCTGACGTTCAGCGCCAGCAGCTGCGCCACCACCGACCGGGCCGGCGTGTCCGCCGTCACCGAGAACACCGTCGGCGTCATCACGCTCTCGACCGGGGTGGGGTTGGGGTCCAGCCCGGCGGCCCGGCCGCACACGTGGATGAGCAGGTCCGACCGGGTGACGACGCCGACCGGGCGGCCGGCGGCGTCGATGACGACGGCGGCGCCGAACCCGCGGGCGGTGAAGAACGCGGCGGCGTCGGCGACGGTGGCGGCGTGCGGCAGCGACACCGGGCCGGCGGTCATCAGGTCGGCGGCGGTGTCGGCGAGGAGGGTGAGGAGGTCGGGCATCGGGCTCACGCGGGTCGGGGGCGGTACGGTCACAGTCACAGACTCGGCGGCGGGTGTCAAGCAGCATGCGGGGGAAAGCCCGGGGACGGCGGTCCTCGGGCTTCCGGGACGGTGTGCCTGGGGGTACAATCCCCTCACCATGTCACCGGACGAATTCCCCTTCCTCGACGCCGTCCTCGCCCGCCCCGGCGACGACGCGCCGCGGCTCGTCTACGCCGACTACCTCGCCGACACCGGCTCCGCCGCCGACGCCGCCCGCGCCGACCTGATCCGCGCCCAACTCGCCCTCGCCCGCCTCCCCGACGACCACCCGCGTCGCCACGCCCTGATCGAGCAGCAGACCGACCTCCTCGCCCGCCACCAGGCGGAGTGGACCGACCACCTCCGCGGCCTGGTCGGCGGCGTCGAGTTCCGCCGCGGCCTCCCCGACTCCGTGGCCGTGGACGCCGGCGTGTTCGCCGCCCGCGGGGAGGAGCTGATCGCCCGCACGCGCACGCCGTCCGGGCGGTTGTACCTGCGGCGCGTCCACCTCCTCGACCCCGCCCGCGTCCTGCCGCGCCTCGTGGGCTGCCCGGCGCTCGGGCACGTCGAAGAACTCAGCCTCGCCGGCGGCGACCTCGGCAACGCTGGCGTCGAACAACTGGTCCGCGGCCCGCACCTCGCCCGCCTCCGCGCCCTCGACCTGTCGTTCAACGGCCTCGACGACAGCGGCGTGCGCGTGCTGGCGCGGGCGGCTGTGTTCGCCCGGCTCCACCGGCTCGCGCTCAACGACAACGGCCCGATCACCTGGGACGGGGTGACCGCGCTCGCCGCGTCGCCGCACCTTACCGCCCTCACCGACCTCGACCTCGGCGGCAACGACGTGAACGACGCGGGTGTGAGGGCGCTGACCGCGAGCCGCACCCTGACGCTCCTCAGCACCCTGCGCCTCGCCAACAACCACGTCGGCGACGGCGGCGCCGCGGCGCTCGCGGGGTCGACCCTGTTCCGCCGGATGCTGGCGCGCGACGGCCGCATCGACCTGCGCGCGAACGCCGTCGGCCCGGCGGGGGCGGAGGCGCTGGCCGCGTGCCTCGACCTGCTGAAGGCGACCGCCCTCGACCTCGACAAGAATTATCTCGGCGACCGAGGCGCGGCGGCGCTGGTGCGGTCGGCCGGGGCGGCGCGGCTGAAGCGGCTGCGGCTGTCGCGGAACCAGATCACCGACGCCGGCGCGTTCGTGCTGGCCGACGCCGTGGCGCGTGCTCTGCCGGGGTTGCGGTCGATCGACGTGAGCGTGAACCGGCTGACGTGGCGCGGGGTGAACGCGGTCCGCGACGCGGCCGTGGCCCGCGGCGTCATCCCCGACGTGTCCGGCAATCCGACCGACGGTTCGGGGCCGCTGCACGCCCTCGGGTCGCCGGACCCGCTCTACCCGGACGCGGGCAACGTGGACGAGCTGCGCCACCGCGTCAGCTTCCCGTCGCGGCGCGGACTGTGAGGTGGGGAATGGACCTCCGGGTGGTCGACGGTGACCTGCTCGACCAACCCGTCGAGGTGATCGTCAACGCCTGGAATCGCAACCTGATCCCGTGGTGGCTGCTCATCCCGCAGGGTGTCTCCAAGGCGATCAAGCGGCGGGCGGGGAAGGGGCCGTTCCGCGAAGTCGGCCGCAAGGGGCTTATCCCACTCGGTGGCGCGGTCGAAACCGGGGCGGGGGAACTGCCGTTCAAGGCCATCATCCACGTCGCGGGTATCAACCTGCTGTGGCGGTCCTCGGAACGGTCGGTCCGTACGTCCGTCCGCAGTGCGATGGCCCTCGCGGCCGAACGGGGCTACCGCTCGATCGCGTTCCCGCTGATCGGGGCCGGCTCCGGGGGCGGGAAGGCGGATCGCGTTCTCGCCTGGATGCTGGACGAACTGCACGGGTTGTCGTTCGACGGCACGGTCCTGGTCGTTCGCTACAAGCCGGCCGCCCGCTGAATCAGACCGCGACACCCGTCGCCGACCGTCGCTCCGCCCGCTTCGCCCGCCACTCGTCATACACCAAACCGGCCCCGAGTCCGAGCCAGAGCGCCGCCCGCACCCAAATCATCGCCCCGGACAGGTCGTCGAGGACGTCCTGACTCTCGATCCGGTTCCACAGAATCCAGAACAGCACGGGGAAGTTGAAGTAGTTGGCCACGTCCAGGAGCACCACCGCGCCGCCGACCCACCACCGCCGCGGGGCGAGCGGGGCCAGCAGCGGCAGGAACCACACGATCCACTGCGGCGACCAGAATACCGCCAGCACGACAAACACCACCAGTACCATCCCACACCGCCGCAGCAGCCCCGGCAGTCCCGCCGGCCGCGTGACCGCCACCAGCAACACCGCCGCGGCCAGGATGGCGAGCCGCTCACGTCCCTGCTCCGGCTTCGCCAGCCACTCCGGCAGCACCTCCCCGTACAGCGTCCAGCTCTTCTCCACATACTCGCGCGACAGCTGCACCTTGATCGGCCCGACGGTCGATTCCCAGCCGAGCCCCCACACCGAAAGGCTCATCACCGCGAGGCCCACCCCCGCGAACGTCGAGGCCCATACCGCGCCACGACGGAGCCCGAGGTGACGGAGGATCACCGGTGCCAGCAGCACGGGGTAAATCTTCAGCAGCGCCGCGACGGCGAACGCGGCCCCGCTCCACCCGTCGCGGCGGCGGGCCAGTAGCGCGAACCCCGCGGCGGTGAGCATCGCGGGCAGCACGTCGAACCGGTTCAGCGAAAAGAACACCGCCCCCGGCAGCACGCACAGCCACGCCCACGGCCGCGGGTCGCCGGGCTCGTAGCCGCGGCGGAGGATCAGGATCATCCCCACCAGGCTCGCCGCCATCACGACCACGATCGCCACCACGCCGTCGTGCAGCACCGCCCACGTGGCCTGTTCCGCCTCGGTCCGCGGGTGGAAGAAGCCGACGGCGAACTGCTGGGCGTCGGCAACGACCGGCGGCAGCAGGTCCGGGCGGCGCGGCTGGTGGAGGAAGCCGAGGCGGAACAGGGTGAGCGTCGGCGTCGGGTATTCGAGGTAGTAGCGGTCGGCGAGCGGCTCGGGTTCGGCGTCCAACTGCGCGACGAATACCTCGGGATCCGTAATCGTCTCGGGTTCATCCATGCGGCCGGGGAGGCGGCCCATGTGGGCGTTCGCCCCGCGGAGGGCCAGGGCCGTCAGGTCCGACTCGTCGTAGAGGAGCCACTTGATCTCGAACGGCACCTCCTCCCGCGCGACGACCGCGTCCGGCCGCATGACCGCGAGGACCGCGACGCACCAGGCCACCGGCACGGCGACGAGTGCGGCCGTGACCCAGCGCCGTCTTGTCGGGGCGGAGGGCGGGGCGTAAGTTGCACTCATTCGGTTCCAACCGGGCACGGGCGTGGAGGGCTGTTGTATGGCGATTGAGCGGCAGATCGAACTGGGCCGGCGGTACCACCGCAAGAAGAAGATGGACAAGCTGAAGGTGAAGCTGGAGACCGCGACGGGCGCCGACCGGGACAAGGTGCTCTACAAGATCCGCCGCCTCAGCCCCTTCTGGACGGAGCCGGTCAAGGACGACGCGAAGAAGTGACGTGACCATGACGGACGAGCGGCCCGCGTGAGCGGGCTGTTCCCGAGCGCCTCTGATGCGCGCGGGAACAGCCCGCTCACGCGGGCCGCTCGCGTTCCGTCGCCGTCAGTCGTCGACCGGCTTCTTGCCGGAGACCGGCATCGTGTCGGTGACCGTGACCGACTGCTTCACCTTGGCGCGGATCGTCATCGCCAGGTCCATGCCGTTCGCCGAGATCTCGATCGACCCCTTCATCCCCATGTCCACGGCGCTGTCCCGCAGCCGGCCGGCCTTCAGGTCGAACGTCTGGCTCCCCTTGTACTGGTCGGCCTTCATGGCGAACTTGCTCACCGTGAACCCCGGCGGCAGGCCCGGCACCCCGCCCTTGCCCTGCTTGAACGACATCTCCCCCGTCACGCCGATCTTCGCCACCTGATTCGACACGCTCAGGAGCGTGAACTTCTCCTTCACCACCGCGTCGCCGAGGCCGGCCGCCGGCACCTTCGTCGTCCGGCTCCACGTGTCGCCGACCTTCACCGCCCCGGGGGGCGCGGACGCGAACACCTGCGACACCATCTGCCCCACCACCCCCTCCGAGAACTGGGCGGCGTACAGGTCGCGCTTGGCGTCGTCGTCGCCGGCGAGCTTGTCGAGGAACTTCTCGTACCCGATCAGCTTCGTCACCTCCATCTTCTCGTCGAGGACGGCGCCGATCTTGGCCCCCTTGATCTTCTCGCCGATGTCGCCGAGGCCGGGGAGCCCGCCGCCGCCGGGGATCCCCTTGACCTCCGTCGTCATGTCGAGGAACGTCATCTCGACGGTCGTGGCCCCGTCCTTGATGGAGGTGATCTTGAACCGCTGCACGGAGGTCGTGTTGACCTTCATGTCCACGTTCTGGCCGAACAGGCCCATCGACATGTCCATGTCGGCGACGCCCTTGGCGTAGAACGTCTGCCCCTCCTTGAGGGACCACTTGAGGGCGACCGGCTCCTGGGCAGTGCCGGCGGTGACGACGAACCCGGCCGAGAGGGCCAGGGCGAGCACGGGGCGCATCGGAAGCTCCGGGGTTGTGGGCGGGGAGGTGCCCACCTGCAACGGTAGGCACCGCTCGGGGCAGAAACAAGAACCGGAGGCTATGGGGCGCGGAAAGCCCACCCGCCGCGGCGGGTGGGCTTCGCCCCATTCACACCCCGGCCGGCACCGCCCAGTGCCCGGCGCGGTAGCGGCGCGACAGCATCGCCTGCGCTGTCGGGTTGTTCAGCACCGCCTCTCGGGTCGGGTCGAACTCGATCGTCGCCCGCAGCTGGCCGGCGATGTTCGCAAGGTGGCAGATGCCCGCCGAGACGTGCCCGACCGCCGCCGGCGCGGCCGCCACGGCGCCCCGGGTGGCGGCGTCGAGGAAGTTGGTGTGGTGCGCCCGCAGGTCGATGCTCCCCGTCATCTCCTCGATCAGCCGGTTCCGCTCGCCGTACAGCTTCCACCCGACGGTGTGGCCGATGATGAGCACGCCCTTGGTGCCGTAGAAGGCGTTGCCGTTCTCGTACCCCTCCTGGACGTACGGCGACCAGATGCGCTGCTCGAAGGTGAACTGCCGGCGGGTGCGGCCGCCGTTGCCGGGGTCGTACTCGCACACCACGTACTGCGTGTCCGGCCACTCCTGGTCGTCGTCGAAGAACGCCTTCGAGCCGAGCGCCGCGACGCGGTTCGGCAGCCGGTCGAAGCCCATCCCCCACACGCCCACGTCGATGTTGTGGACGCCGTCGTTGCCGATGTCGCCGGCCCCGTAGTCCTTGAAGAACCGCCACATGCCCGGCACCCGGTTGCTGAAGAACGGCGCTTCCGGCACCGGCCCCTGCCACAGCTCGTAGTCGAGGTGCTCGGGCGGCTTCGACGGCTGCACCTTGCCGAGGTTGCGGCGGAGCTGGCTGTTCCACGCCTTCGCGGCGAGCACGTCGCCGATGGCGCCGCCCTTGAGGCGGTCCATCGCGGCCTTGACCGTCGGCGTGCTGCGGGCCTGGGTGCCGACCTGGATGACGACCTTGTTCCGCGCCGCGGCGTCGGCGAGCAGCCGCCCCTCGCGGACGTTGTGGCTGCACGGCTTCTCGACGTAGACGTGCTTCCCCGCGTCCGCGGCGAGGATGGCGCCGGGGGTGTGCCAGTGGTCGGGCGTCGCCATCCACACGGCGACGACGGAGCGGTCGTCGAGCACCCGGCGAATGTCCTTGACGGGCGCGCCGGGGTGGCCGGCGTCGGTGGCGATCTTGGCGGCGGCGGCGAGGCGGTTGGCGTCGGCGTCGCAGACGTGGGTGATGCGGACGCGCGGGTTCTGCGCGAGGAGGCGGAGGTGGTTCGTCCCCATGCCGCCGCAGCCCATGAGCGCGATGGGGACGGCGTCCGGGCCGGGGGCGGCGGGGGCGGACGCGGGCACGGCGGCGACGGCGGCGGTGGTGAGGAAGGCGCGGCGGGAGGGCATGACGGGCTCCGAGGGGAGGGAGTGGCGAGCGGCGCGGCGTCAGCCCGCCGGTACGTTCCCATGCCGGCAACCAATGGGGACGCACCGTCGGGCTGACGCCGCACCGCTCGCCGGGTTCAAGAACCGAGTCGCTCGAACACATTCCGCGTGATCCGCGTGACTGCCGGGTCGTTGCCCCGCAGGCCGTGCGACCAGTCGGTGCTGCCGACGGTCACGACTGTGCCGCCGCGGGTGTAGGTGCCGATCACCGCGTTGCCGGTGCGGCCCTTCTCCCAGCGCTCGTACCACTCGCAGTCGTCCGGGTGCCACCGGGCCGGGGCCGTCGCCACCACCTCGAACCCCGCCGGCGTGCCGTCCCGCACGGTCGGCGTCGGCAGCCCGTTCGCCCAGCTCAGCTCGCAGCCGTCGCACTCGTAGCCGACCACCTTGTACCCCGGCAGCTTCGCCCCGAACGGGTCGCCGCGCTTCAACTCCGTGCCGGCGAGCAGCCAGTGCTCCGGCCGGTGTGTCGTGTACGCCCCGGAGCCGTCCATGAACTGCCCGTGACTGCGGTGATACCCGCCCCACAGGAAGCCGACGCCGGTCAGGGTGTTCTCCGGCCGCTTCACCAAATGATGGCTCCACAGCGACGTGAGCTTCGCGTGGTCGCCGGCCATGTACGCGGGGTCGTCGCCGAAATTCTGCTTCCAGCACGCCAGCGCCCGGCCGCCGTCCTCGCTGCGGACCTGCCAGCAGCAGGTGTTGCCGCTGAAGAACGCCACGTTCCCGCCGGCGCCGATGTAGCGCTCCAGGTTGTCGCGCATCGGCGCCGACCAGTACTCGTCGTGCCCGACGCTCAGGACGAGCTTGTAGCCGGCGAGGATGTCGGGGCGGAATTCGAGGTCCGAGTTCACGCAGTAGTCGAGCTTGTAGCCGGCGCCCTCGGCCCAGCGGACGAACGGCTCCTCCCACTGCCGGAACTGCGAGGTGAGCGGCCGGTCGAACGACACCCGCCGCCCCTGCACCCTGTCGCGGCCGTGGTAGGCGTACAGGCTGTACCCGCCCCAGTTCGTGTACGCGTTGTACGTGTTGGTCGAGAGCTGGATGAGCACCTTCGTGTCGGCCGCGGGTCGCCGCGGGCGCACCACGAGGAAGCACTCACCGACCACGGGTCCGTCGCCGCGGCCGGCGCGGAACTCGGCGCGGTAGTAGCCGGTGCGGGTGCTCGCGGGGAGTGTGTACGTGAGCCCGACCGGCCAGCGGCAGCCGCGGGCGGAGGCGTCCTTCGGGACCGGGTGCCGCTCGCCCTCGGCCGCTGGCAGCAAGAGGGAGGTGTCCTCCCCGCTGCCGACGCGGACGAGTCGCCCGTGGAACCCGCCGGCGAACGAGAGGTGGAACCGGACGGTGTCGCCGGGGGCGTAGCTGAGCTGGTCGGTGTACGCTTCGAGGACGGGCCGCGCCGGCTGGGCGGCGACCGCGAACGGAGCGGCGAGGGCGGCGCGGCGGGAGAGGCGGGGCATACGTCACCGGCGGGAGGCGGGCCGCCGGCCAGTCTACACCCGCGCGGGGCCGGTGCCAAAACGAAACCGGCCGCCGTCAGAAGCAGTGCTCCCCGTCCAGCTCGGCCGCCTGCCGGACCCAACTCGCCAACTGCTCCTCGTCGAACGCGCCGTCCTCGAGGACGTGGAGGTAGCGCGTGCCGGCGTTCTTCGACTCGACCGGCGGCATCGGCCGCAGCGACGTGCCGTTGAGGAACGCCACCTTGACGTACTTCGCGATGCAGTGCCAGCCGAGGAACCAGCCGCGCCCCTCGACGCCGTAGAACGGCGAGTTCCACCGCACCGCCTTGCGGACGCCGGGGACGGTCCGCGTGATGAGGGCGTCGAGCCGACGGCCGACGTCGCTCTTCCAGCCGGACATGGCCGCGATGTAGGCCTGCACGGGGGCGTCGCCGTCGGCCTTGGCGATCTGCGGGTTGCCGCCGGACAGCAGTTTCACCGCTTCGGCCTTCGGCTCCGCCGGACCACTCTTCTTCGGTGCGCGTGCCACGGTTCCTGCTCCGACGGGGGAAATCGGCCGCCACTACGCCGCCGCGCCGGGGAAGCGGTAGGACGCGACCACCACGGTGATGTTGTCGCCGCCGCCGCGCTCCAGCGCCCGTTCCACGAGTGCCCGACAGGCGTCGTCGGCCGACGCCTGGCCGAGTTCGTCGGCGATCACGTCCTGCCCCACCATATCAGTGAGGCCGTCGGTGCAGAGGAGGAGCCGGTCGCGGTCGGCCAGCTTCAGCCGGACGAGGTCCGGGGCGCCGCCGGTGGACGGGATGCCGATGGCGTGGGTCAGCGCGACCCGGAGCCGGGCGGCGTCGGCCGGGTGGACTCCGAAACCGGTCACGGGGATTGTGTGGTCCTGGGTCAGGCGGGTGAGCCGACCGCCGCGGTACAGAAAGACGGGCGAGTCGCCGACGTGGGCCACGATCAGGTCGGCCCCCAGGCTCAGTGCGAGCGACAGCGTGGTGCCCATGCCGCGCAGCCCCGGCCGCGCCGCGGCCTCGGCGACGACGGCGTCATTGACGCGACCGAACCGCTGGGCCGCCCGCCCCATCACCGCTTCGAGGTGGAACGGTTCCTTGGCGAAGATCCAGTCGGGGGTCTGGAGGATGAGGTCGATGAGGAGGGTGATGGCGAGCCGGCTGGCGACCTCGCCGGCGGCGTGCCCGCCGACGCCGTCGGCGACGGCGAACCCGTACCCGGCCTGCTCGAACTCGTCCGGGGCGTCGGGGGCGGTGAGGCTCGACGCGACCGTGCGCAGGTAGCGGCCGAAGCGGGCGATGTGGAAGTTGTCCTCGTTCGTCTCCCGGACCTTGCCCGTGTGCGTCAGGCCGGCGGCGTCGACCACGACCGGCCCCGCGGCCCGGGTCATCCCCGCCCCGAGGACGGGAATGTCGTCCACCGTGTCGTGCTGGTTGGCGTCGCTCACGAGTCAACTCCCCGGCTTTTCCGCGTCGTCAGGCCATGAGCCAGTCTAGCGGCAGCCGCCACCCGGGGACGGCGGGTTCGGCGTCGGCCTCGGTTCCGGGGCCGAACACAGTCGGGGCAGCGACGCCCGGCCGGTAGCGGTGGACGACGTTCGCCACCGGGTCCACGTCCCAGACAACGCGGGTGCCGGCCTCGAAGTACTCGGCCCGCTTGGTGGCCATCGCCAGCTCGGCCGCGGGGCCGTAATCCCCCTCGCTCCGCACCTCGACGGCGAAGTCCGGCGGGCCGCTGACGAACTTCATGCGGTCGGGCGGGAGGGGGCCGGTGTAGAAGGACGCATCCGGCGAGAACGACTCGCGACCAGTGGACAGCTCGGTGACGGCGAAGGCCATGTTCTGCGTGAACGCGACGCCTCGACCGGCGGCGTCAGCGTACTCCGCCAGCCGGCGATAGATGCGACCCGCGACGACGCTCGGCCGATGACCCGTTGCCGGGATCGTCACCACTCCACCCGCGACGAGCTCGGCCTTCCCCTCGACGCGCGCCAGGTCGGCGAGCGTGGCCCGAGGCGGCGCGAGGACGCTGCTCATGCGAGAAATCTCCAGCGGCGACAACACCGGCCCGTTCCCCCGTGGAGCGGGGGGGGTACGAGAGACATGATACCTGGTTCGGCTCCTGCGACGACGACTCAGGGAGCCAGCCGCACGTGCGGGTAGGCTCGGATCAGCCGATCCACCGTCACCAACGGGAGTCGTAGGTCCGGGCCGTGGCGACGATGAGATCGTCGGCCGGGTCGCGGTGGAACAAAAAGCTCCCAAGGAACGGCTTTTGGGAGTCGTCGTCACTGCTGCCGCGATGGTAACGCGGGTGGGCTCCCGGGGCA
>DASPHQ010000237.1:0-3764 GCA_035629595.1 Urbifossiella sp.
GAAGTCGCGCCGGCCGCCGCGCACCTCCCACACCCCCTCGTCGGGCCGCTGCCAGTTGTCGCACACCCAGTCGAGCATGTCGCGGAGCTTCCGCCAGTCGTCGTAGCCGATCGGCGAGGCGTACTTGTTGAACAGGTACACTGAGTCCATCAGCTCGCCGTAGATGTCGAGCTGGAGCTGGTCGTGGGCGCCGTTGCCGACGCGGACGGGCCTCGACCCCTTGTACCCGTCCAGGTGCGGCAGCTCGAACTCGGTCAGCTCGGACCGGCCGTCGATGCCGTACATGAGCTGGAGCGGGCCGGTGCCGTGCGCGTCCGGGTGCCGCCACCGGTCGCGGAGCCAGCCCATGAACTTCACCGCCTCGTCGGTGAAGCCGATCCGCAGCAGCCCGTACAGGGTGAACGACGCGTCGCGGACCCAGGTGTACCGGTAGTCCCAGTTCCGCACCCCGCCGACCCCCTCCGGCAGGCTCGTCGTCGGGGCCGCCACGATGGCGCCGGTCGGCTCGTACGTCATCAGCTTCAGGGCGAGCGCCGACCGGTGGACCTGCTCCCGCCACCGGCCGGTGTAGGTACACTTCGCCAGCCACCGGTGCCAGTAGTCCACGGTGCGGCGGAACAGGGCGTCGGACCCGGCCGCGGTCGGGCAGCCGTCCGGCGTGTGGCCGGGGGCGACGACGCGGAGGACGAACGTCCGCTCCTCGCTTGCCCCGAGGGTGACTTCGCCGACCGCCCCGCCGTCCTCGATCCGCAGGTCGATCGGGGAGGCGAGGGAGAGGGTGAGGTCCGGGCCGTCGAAGCGGACGCCGCAGTCGTCGGCGGTGGTGGTGTGGGCGGCGCGGGCGTAGTCGAACGCCGGCCGGCACTCGACCCGCAGCGGCACCCGCCCGGTGACGACCCGGGCCTTGCGGACGAGCTGGTGCTCGCAGGCGTCGCCCGGCTCCGGGACGGGCATGAAGTCGATCAGCTCGAGGATGCCGTCGGGGTGGAGGAAGCGGGTGACGAGGACGTTCGTCTCGGGCCAGTAGAACTGCTTGTGGCGGGCGTCGTCGAGGCACGGGGCGATGCGGAACCGGCCGCCCTTCTGGTCGTCGAGGACGGCGGCGAAGACGCTCGGCGAGTCGAACCGGGGGAGGCACAGCCAGTCGACCGACCCGTCGAGCCCGACGAGGGCCGCGGTGCGGAGGTTGCCGACGACGCCGTAGTTCTCGATCGGCTGGTAGGCCACGCGCGGCTCCCGGGGCGGGCGACCGGGGTATGGTACGGCCGGAGGTGCCCCGCAAGTCGCCGACGGTGCGACACCGCGCGTCGTCGAGGTCGGCCGGGCGGGTTAGGGCGGCTACGGCACCAGTGGCCCAGCCCTTTCCACAACGATCGGCGGCGCGGGGAATAGCCCGAAGGGGCCGAGCTTGGCGTTGCTGACGTCGTACTCGTAGACTCGGCGGGCGTTGATGTAGAGCTCGTAAGACGGAAACCGATCGTGCGTGCCGACGACTTTGAATTCCACTCGGTCGTCGTCCTTGCCGATCCGACGCAGCTGTACGGTCAGATCGGCATTCACCTCCGGGGCGAAGTCCGCGACCGGCACCGTCCCGTTGAGTTGCAGTCGCACGGTGACTCGCTCCCCCATCTCGTCGCTAACGATGGTGACCTTGCTGTTCGCGTCCGCGGGCTCCAACTCCTCGGTCCTGAGGGCGGGCGCGTCGGGCGACTTCAGGCGGTGCCACCACCAGACCTTGCCGGGGACGTGTTCGGCCTGGAACGGGAAGTACGCGTGGGACACGCCCCACTCGCGGAAGATCACGCCGTCACCCTTGTGGGGGAGCACGTTGCCGAATGCCACGAGTGCCTGTTGTTTCGCCCGCGAGGATTTGGCGTCGTACTCGAACGTGCGGTTGTCGCCGGAAACAGCGGGTGTCAGGGGCCGGAGGTCGGGAGGAGGAGGAAAGGTTGTCGGGAACGGGATGGAGACCGGCGGATGGAACGGGCCGCCGACTACGGGAGCGGGGATGAAAGCCTGAAGGCGGATCTCGAACACCTTGGTGACCGCGTTCGCCGCCACCCACCCGTTCTTCCCCTTCAAGTCGCCGGACAGGATGGCCACCCGCCTCCACGTGATAGCGAGATCGTCCTTGTACGGCTCCTTGTCTAGCGAGCGGAGGAGCGTGCCGACCGGTGCGGTGCCGACTTGATTGCCCGGTTCCGCCGCGGTGCCGAGGTCGGGCTTGGTCAGAAGGAGTCGGGCGCGGGCCACGACTCCGTCGGGCACCGGCGACTTCGTGCCCTGGAGTGCCGCCGCCGGGGGAGCGACCTTCACGACCTCGAAACTCGCCCAGCCCACCACCCCGGCCTTCCCGCCGTCCACCACCTTGACCTGATACCACTTGTAACTCGGGATGTTCGGGTCGCCCTTGACCTGCAGGATCTGGACCTTCGTCCCGTTCGGGAGGAGGGCGACGAGCTCGCCGCCGCCGAGCACGGGCTCGGACTTGATGCCCGCCGACGGCCCCTTGGGGTGCTGGAGGTGGGCGTACTGCTTCTCCGCCTTGTCCTGTCCGCCGGCCGGCGGTGAGGCGACAACCACCATCGCGACGGCGAGCGCGACGAGCGATCGGAGTGGGACGTTCGGCACAGCACACCTCCGCGGCCGGCAACTTCCTGATAGCGCAGTGTTCTCCGGACGCGCAGGTCGGCCGGACTGCCGCGTTGCTCGAATGTCGGTGAGTCTATCGCGTCCCGCCCGTCGGTACAACGGCGTAGCGACCGGGATTCCCGGGGGGTGAAATACCTGGTTAAAATGCGGCCTTTCCTGTTTCCTGACGCGCAAACAGGATTCCGCAGAACGCGCGCGACACAGGTTGACTGCGGTCGCTTACCCGTTAACGTATCATTCTCTCCTGCCGTGCCCCCTTTTCCGGCACCTGACAAGGGCGCAAGCCCGGTCAACAAGTACTCGCTGCGGTGGGAGCCAGGCAACTGCGTTGGCGTAAACACAGCCATCAAGTTTGATCGGCTGTCCGGTAACGCGGACGACTTCCGTTAGTCACCGGGAGGCGACCGCCCCGGGGGGGCACCTGCTGATGGCCGACACGTTGGGGGAGCTCCACTCGGACTGGCTGCTCCGCCCGTGGCTCGTGCGCACCTACCACGACCTGTTCCGAAACGTCGGGTTCCGGGTTCGGTCCGAGGACGTATTTCGCGGTGCGAAGAACGACGTCGAGCGGGAGTGCCTGGTCACCCTGTACGAGAAGCCGGGCACGGGGGCGGCCTGACGCGAACCGGGAGCGGGCGATGACGTCTCCGACGGCCGGCGGGGTGCGGCGGCTGAACTGGGGGTGCGGGAACCACACCCGGCCCGGGTGGATCAACTCGGACAACAAGTCCGACCCAGGGATCGACCTGTCCTGCAACATCCGGGACGGGCTGCCGCTCGAAACGGACTCCCTCGACTACGCGGTCAGCATCCACGCCCTGCCGGAGGTGCCGTACCCGGGGCTGGTCCCCGTCCTCCGGGAACTGCGGCGGGTGATCCGACCCGGCGGCGTTCTCCGGCTCGCCCTCCCGGACCTGCTCAAGGGGGTGGACGCCTACCGCCGGGGGGACCGCGGATACTTCCTCGTCCCGGACGAGGACGCGCGGAGCCTCGGGGCCAAGCTGGTCACCCAGCTCCTCTGGTACGGGTACTCGCGCACCCTCTTCACCCCGGAGTTCATCGGCGAGGTGCTGGAGAAGGCCGGGTTCGCCCGGGTCGAACACGTCCGATAC
>DASPHQ010000238.1:0-5106 GCA_035629595.1 Urbifossiella sp.
ACGCAGGTCAACTTCTTCGTCGCCGGGGTGAAGCCGAGTACGCTCACCCGGGATTCCCTTGGCACCGGCGGCCGCGACACGAAGATCGTGATCCGCCGGGGGGGCGAGTCGGGCACCCGGCTGAGCGACCACGCCGTGATGGTGCGGGTCCGCAAGGCCCTGCGCCACCCCGACGACCCGCGGGCGAAGATCACCGACTTCGAGCTGAGCGAATTCCTGAAGGCCCTCCGCGACCTGCACATGGTGGACAACCGCCTCGAGTGGTACGTCCGCATGCACCGGCTCGCGACGCCGCACGGTACCTTCGCCCATCCCTCCTTCGGCGACCCGCCCGACCCAAGATGGCCCGACCAGGCACACGGCGGTTCTGCATTTATCGCCTGGCACCGCGCGTTTCTGCTGCAGTTCGAGCGGGAGCTGCAGGTCCGCTACCCCTACGTCGCGCTGCCCTACTGGGTGCAGGGGACGCGGCAGACGTTCTTCGCCGAGGACCGGCTCGGGGTTCAGGGTACGACTGGTGACCCCGAAGTCGTCCGGTTCCGCCCCGGCTCGCCGCTCTACGGATGGTCCATCTCGCTGCCGGGGGATCGGCCGGGTACGGACCCTGTCCTGATGGGGCGGCTGCGGCGGCGGCCGCTGGACCACAACGACCCGTCCGTCGAGTCCTACCGTCAGTGGCCGGATTTCGCGGCGACGACGGGGATTGAGCGATTCAACGTGTTCCGGAACGTGGAAGGCAACCCGCACAACAACGGCCACGGGGCGGTCGGCCCGGACTTCATCTGGATGTCCAACTGCCGGGAGTCGAATGCCGACCCTGTGTTCTACCTGTTCCACTGCAACCACGACTACCTGTGGGCCAAGTGGCAGTACGAGCTGGACCGGTTCCGCAACGACGGCGACCCGCTCCACTACTTCCCACCCGACTCGTTTCGGGACAAGACGGCCGACCAGAACATTCCCCTCGGCCACCACCTCAAGGACACGATGTGGCCGTGGGACGGCACCACCGGCCAAGTCGTGGCCGGAGTCGAGACCTCGAACCGGCCCGACACGAATGGGTTCGGTGACTTCCCGGCGGCGCGAGTGCCGGGTCTGTGGCCGCCGACTCCGGCCCGGCCCAGGCCCGCGGACGTGATCGACTACCTCGGCGTGCGGGCGGCCGGCAACGACCTCGGGTTTTGTTACGACGACGTACCGTTCGGCGCCCGCCCGCGCGCCTTCGCCGGGCCGCTCCCGGCCGTCGACGACGGGCGGGCGGCCGAGGCCCTCCGCGCCGCCCTCACCACCGCGTCGAACCGGGCCGCCGGGGCCGACACCCGCCTGCTCGCGTTGCGATCTCTCCCACCCGGGCGCGGACCCATGACTCCGGAATTCGCCGCGTTCCTCGCGCGGAGCGCTGCCGACCCGTCGGAACCCCCCGAAGTGCGGTCTGAGGCCCTCCGCCGATGGTTCGTCGCCGCCCCCGCGGAGGCCCTTGACGGTGCGCTTCGACTGATGGCAGACGAGAAGGCCCCACTGACCGTCCGGCTGACGGCGCTTGCGGAGGCCGGCCGGCAGGTTCACTTCTCCGAGGTGCCGCACCGCGACGCCCACCGCGTCACCGAGGGCCTGCAGGCGGTCCTGCGCGGGGAGGCACCGCCTCCAATGAAGGCGGCCGCCGCCCGCCGCCTGGCCCCGTCGGGGGACTCGCTGGCGAAGGCCGAGCTGCTGGCCGCGCTCGAACCGGACCGGCGGTCCGCCCTCCAGCCGCACGAGGCGATCGCCCTGCTCCGCTTCTTCCCGGACCAGAAGGACCGGCTCCGCGGCCTGCTCACGTCGGCGAACGACCACACGGCCGTCGCCGCGATCCAGGCCCTCTTCAAGGACGCCGACAGCGTGGACCGGAGGCGGGGGATGGCCAAGGACGGGCGGCTGTCGCTCGACGTGCGGCGCGCGGCGGTCCAATCCCTGATCGACGAGGACAAGGCCGACCTGACCGGCTTCCTTGTCGGTCTGGCGGCCGACCCGGCCGTGGAACTGGGCATCCGGGAGGAAGCCCTGGCCGCCGCCGCCGTCCGCCTCCGCCGGGGCGTTAAGGCCATGTCCGACGCGGACAAGCGGGGGTGGGCCGAGCGCCTCCGGGCCGTCCCCGCGGCGGACTCAACCGATCTGGGAATCCTGCGCCGCGACGCGACCGAGGTCGTCGCGCCGGGCCGGTAGGCGGGCCGCGCGTTCGCACACACCAACTCGAACCGGACGGGAGGAAGACATGGCCGCACCGACGCCGCGGTTCTGGGACGTCAAAGCGATCCTCGACTGGCTCACGAACCACCGTACCCGGCAGCAACTCCAGAGCATCCACGGGTCGGCCTTCCAGTGGCGGACCCGGCAGGAGTTGCTCGACGCCGTCGTCGATTTGCAGGACGGCGGTCCGACGTTCTGCCTGATCGATCCCGGCCTGGTCGGCAACGGCCGCGGCGCCGAGACGAACCTCGTCAAGGCGCTGCGGGACAGCGACGGGGTGGCCGGGAAGGGGCAGATGCCGTTCGGGGGGAACGGCGACGGGCAGCACGCAACCGGGTTACAGATCCAGACGATCATCGGCTGGATCGACGCGAATTGCCCCCCCTGAAAGGGGCGGGACGGCGTTGTGGGCGGTCATGTGTGTGCGGATTGATCCCCGCGAGTTGCTTACCCGGGTTGACCATTTTCCCGGGACGTTGGTCCGGCACTGTCACTTTCACCGAGGAGGAGGAGCCATGACGCGTGTCCTGTCCGTCGCCGCCCTGTGCGGGCTCGGCGTGTTCGCCAGCGCGGCGGACTACGAGGTGGTGGGGAAGAGTGGGGGTACCGGCGGCCACCGCTGGGAGTTCGGCGGGAAGGCCTCCGGAAAGGCCGCGGTCGGCAAGGCCGACGACCGGCTCCAGGTGAAGGTGAAGAACGGCGACACCGTCTCGTTCAAGATCGAGGGCGGAACCCACGGCGTCCTGTTCGAGAAGGCGAAGACGGAAATGGGGGCCGGCGTGTGGGAGGTCGTCAAGGACTCGGGAACCCTGAAGGACCTGCCGTCCGGGGCGGGGTTCGACCGATTCGACCGGAAGGACGCTCAGACAACCGATGCGAAGGGGCCGGGAAGCAAACTCATCGAGTTCCGGATCAAGAACCTGAAGGCCGGAGCGGGTAACGGGATCCTGTTCGCCTGCAACCCTCACTCGGCGCTAGGGGACCCCGCCTCCACAACCATGCTCGGGGTGATCGTGCTGGACGAGGCGGAGAAGAAGTAGACCGACGCCCGGCGGGGGCGCGCCGACGCGACCCCGCGTGGTGTCATCGGTTCTCTCGCGCCGTTTCCACTGCCGACTTCGGGTATTCCGCTCCGAGCACCGAGGAGCCGCAGGATGTCGGATGACTATTGGATTTCCGACCTGACGAAGGAGCTCAACCAGGCCAAGGGAAAGGACGCCCGCGACTGCTTGGTCCGCAGCCTTCGTGCCGCGATCAAACTCGAGTTCGCCACCGTCCCCCCGTACCTCACCGCGATGTGGTCCGTCCGGGACGGCGCCCCCGACGCCGACCCGGCGGCGATGAAGTGACCCCCCACCCACCCGCGGCCGCGCGCCGCCCGGAGGACGACCCGTGAGCCAGCGACGGAGCATCCCGGACCTGACCGCCGAACTCGGCCGCGCCGCCCCGGGCGCCGACGGCGAGGCGTGCCTGCGGCGGAGCGCCCGGGCGGCGATCCGGCTGGAGTTCGCCACCGTGCCCCCGTACCTGACGGCCCAGTGGTCGGTCGAGGACCAAGGGCACGACGTGGCGAACACGATCAACGAGGTGCTGCGCGACGAGATGAGCCACATGGGGCTCGCGTGCAACATGCTCGTCGGGCTGGGCGAGTCGCCGGACCTGGCGACGGCCGAGTTCGTGCCGACTTACCCGGGCGGGCTCCCCGGGGACGTGAACCCCGGGCTGGCGGTCTGGCTGAAGCGGCTCACGCCCGCTCAGCTGAAGACGTTCCTCGACATCGAGTACCCCGACGGCGGCCCGATCACCCGCGAGGCCGTGTCGTTCGACACGATCGGGGCGTTCTACGCGGCGCTGTCGCGGGCGTTCCGGGCGGTCAACCCGTGCCTCGACGCCACCCGCCAGCGGACCGCAGGCGGGTTCCACGTCGACGTCCACCCGCTCCCGACGGTCGAGAAGGTGCTGGAGGCGATCGACGTGATCCGCCTCCAGGGGGAGGGGTCGCGGGCCGAGCCGACGGCCGGCGACCCGGAGGGAACGCTGGCGCACTTCTACCGGTTCCGGGAGGTGTACGTCGGGGCGAAGTACATCTACGAGGCCGGGACGTGGGGTCACTCGGGGCCGGTAGTGCCGATGCCGGCCGTGGTGCCGATGGCCGACATCCCGCCCGGAGGGTACCGGCAGGCGGACGTGTCGGCGGACGTGTGGACGCTGCTGCACGAGTTCGACACGACGTACTCGCTCATGCTCCGCCAGTTGACGCGGGCGTGGCGCGACCCCAACGCCCCGCTCGGCGACTTCAGCGGCGACGACCCGATCCGCACGATGGGCCTCCTCCAACAGCCGGCGCAGCGGCTGATGGCGCTGGAGAGGCCGGACGGCCGCGGCAACTACGGCCCGTGCTTCCGCCTCGTGTAACCCCACCCGAAGGAGTCCCGCCCGTGAGCATCGACGTCATCAACGACCTGGCCCTGAGGCTCGTCGCCGACGACTACAGCGAGGGCCACGTGCCCAGCCAGCCCGGGCCGACGAGTACGGCCCGGGCGCTGGCGATCATCCACCTGGCCGCCCACGACGCGTACGCCCGGGTGACGGGCACGTTCCCGCCGCACCTGGGCACCGTCCCCGCGCACCCGGGGGGCGGGACGGACGCCGACGGGGCCGTGGCCGTGCTGGGGGCCGGGTACCGGGCGGCCGAAATCCTCTACCCCGACCCCGACTTCACCGACGCCATCGCCGCCGACCGGGCGACGCACGCCGGCGGGGCCAGCCCGGCGCTCCTCGACTACGGCGCTCAGGTCGCCGACGCGTGGCTGGCCCACCGGGCGACGGACGGCTCGGCGGAGCCGATCGAGGACCGGCACTACCCGTCGAACGCCCCGG
>DASPHQ010000239.1:0-6413 GCA_035629595.1 Urbifossiella sp.
CGCGGTCCCGGTCGTAGACGCGGACCTCGTACACGTCCGGCTCCGTCAGGTCGGCCTCGACGGTGAGGGTGGGGGCGGGGGCGAGGAGGGTCGCGGTCCCGCCCCCACCCTCACCGCCGCCCTCGCCTTCGCCCTCGCCGTTGAACAGCCGGCCCTCGGGCTCGTCGTCCACGAACACGTCCACCTCGTACGACGAGCCGATGGTGAGCCGCGGCCCCGACTGATACCTCGGCGGCAGCAGCTCGAACAGCGTGCGGACGATCTCGCCCGGCCACTGGCCGTGGAACGAGCTCCAGTGGTGGCGGTCGTTCACCGGCGAGCGGAAGTGGTCGCGGAGCGGCATGGTGGTTCCCCCCGGCGGTAGTATACCGCATCCCCCGACCCCGGCGGACCCGACGTGACCGACGTGACGCGACTGCTGGAGGCGGCGCACCGCGGCGACCGGCGGGCCGCCGCGGACCTGCTGCCGCTCGTGTACGACGAGCTGCGGAAGCTCGCCGCCGCGCGGCTCGCCGGCGAGAAGCCGGGGCACACGCTCGACGCCACCGGGCTCGTCCACGAGGCGTACCTGCGGCTCGTCGGCGACCAGCGGTTCGACGGCCGCGGGCACTTCTTCGCCGCCGCGGCCGAGGCCATCCGCCGCATCCTCGTCGAGCAGGCCCGCCGCCGCCGGGCCGCGAAGCGCGGCGGCGACCGCGGCCGCGCCGCCCTCGACCCGGACGCCGTCGCCGCGCCGGCGCCGGACGACGAGTTGCTGGCGCTGCACGAGGCGCTGGACGGGCTGGCCGCGGCCCACCCGGACAAGGTCGAACTGGTGAAGCTCCGCTACTTCGCCGGCCTGACGGCCGACGAGGCCGCCGCCGCGCTGGGGATTTCGTCCAGCACCGCCGACCGCCAGTGGGCCTTCGCCCGCGCCTGGCTGGGCCGGGCGCTCGGCCGGGCGTGACCGGTCAGTAGTCAGTACCACTCGTCCTTGTCCACGACGTTGCGCAGCGGCTCGCCCCGCACGAACCGGCCGACGTTGTCGAGGAGCACGTCGAGGTGGCGGCCGGCGACGAGCGGCGAATACCCGGCGACGTGCGGGGTGAGGATGACGCGGCCCGGCATCCGCCACAACGGGTGGGCTGGTGGCAGCGGTTCGGTCTCGAATACGTCCAGCGCCGCGCCCGCCAGTTCGCCCGCCTCCAGCGCCGCTGCCAGGTCGTCGAGCACGACGAGCGCGCCGCGGCCGACGTTGATGAACACCGCGTCGCGCCGCATCTGTCGGAACTGCGCCCGGCGGAACATCCCGCCGACCGCGGCGTGTGCGGCGCCGCGACCACGACGTATTCGCTCTCCGCGAGCAGCCGCGGCAACTGCTCCACCGGCCAGACGGCCGCGACCTCCGGCGGCACGTCCGCCGGCCGCGGGTCCACGGCGACGACGCGCATCCCGAACGCCGCCGCCCGCCGCGCCACCTCGCGGCCGATCGCGCCGAGCCCGACGACGCCGAGCGTCGCGCCGCCGAGGTGGCGGTGGGCGCGGTCGATGTCGTTCACCGTCCCCGGCCCCGACGTGAAGGCGACCCGTGCCGCCTCCCCGCCGACCGGCGCCCACTTCCCGGCCGCGGCCTGCAACACGTAGACGTGCAGGTTGCGGGCGAAGCAGAGGACGTACCCCATCACCTGATCGGCGATCACGTCGGAGAACAGGCCGCGCATGTTGGTGAGCGCGCACGGGTGGGCGGCGAGTTCCGGGAACAGGTAGTGTTCGAGGCTGGCCATCGGCGCCTGCACCCAGCGGAGCCGCGGCGCGGCCGCGAGCAGCCGCGGCGTGAGCTTGCCGAAGAAGGCGTCGGCGTCGGGCAGGTGATGAAGGGCGTCCGCCTCGTCGGCAGCGTTCACGACCGCCATCGGCCCGGCGGCGGCCGTGACCCGGTCGAAGCGTTCCGCTTCGACCGGCGGGTGGATGACGAGCTTCACCGCACGACCTCGGTGACGACGCGGCCGTGCACGTCGGTCAGGCGGAAGTCGCGGCCGGCGTGGCGGTACGTCAGCTTCTCGTGGTCGAAACCCATCAGGTGCAGCACCGTCGCGTGCAGGTCGTGGACGTGAACCTTGTCCTGCACCGCCTTGAAGCCGAAGTCGTCGGTGGCGCCGTGGGCGGTGCCGCCCTTCGCCCCGCCGCCGGCGAGCCACACCGTGAACCCGTGGTGGTTGTGGTCGCGGCCGTCGCCGCCCTCGGTGGTCGGGGTGCGGCCGAACTCGCCGCCCCACAGCACCAGCGTGTCGTCGAGCAGGCCGCGGGCCTTCAGGTCGGTCAGCAGCGCGCCGGACGCGCGGTCCATGTCGGCGGCGAGCGTGCGCGTCGCGGCGTTGTGGTTGCCGTGCGTGTCCCACGGCTGGCTGTTGCCGTAGTAGACTTGCGTGACGCGGACGCCGCGCTCGGCCAGCCGCCGGGCCAGCAGGCACGCGTTCCCGAAGTGCGTTCGGCCGTACAGGTCGCGCACGCGCTCCGGCTCGCGGCTCAGGTCGAAGGCGTCGGACGCCGTGGACTGCATGCGGAACGCCGTCTCCATCGTGCGGATGCGGGCCTCGAGCGCCGGGTCGCCGCCGCGGGCGGCGGCGTGGTCGTGGTTCAGCTCGGCGAGCAGGTCGAGTTGGCGGCGCTGGTCGGCGGCCGTCGTGGCGGGGTTGTGGAGGTGCGGCACCATCCGCCGCGGGTCGAGGTTCGAGTGGTTGATGTACGTCCCCTGGAACTCGGACGGGAGGAACGCGCTGGCCCACAGCTCGGCGAACCGGACCGGCCGGCCGGGGCACAGGACGACGAACCCGGGGAGGTCGGCGTTCTCGGTCCCGAGGCCGTAGGTGAGCCACGCGCCGAGGCTCGGCCGGTTCGGCGTGAGGACGCCACTGTTCATCAGGAACAGCGCCGGGCCGTGGTTCGGGTTGTCGCCGTGGACGGCGCGCAGCACGCACAGGTCGTCGGCGTGCTGCGCGAGGTGTGGGAGTAGGTCACTCACTTCGAGGCCGCTGCGGCCGTGCTTCCGGTACGCGAACGGGACGCCGAGGAGGCCGGCGGTCGGGCGCTCGGTGCGGAGATCGACTTCCGCGGGGCGCTGGCCGGCAAAGCGGTTGATGGCCGGCTTCGGGTCGAGGAAGTCGGGGCCGAACGGGCCGCCGTTCATGAACAGGTGGATGAGTCGCTTCGCTCGCGGGCGGAAGTGCGGCGCGCCCGGCGCGGCGCCGGCCGTTGGCGCGAGCAGCGCGGCGAGTCCGATCGCGCCGACGCCGCCGCCGAGGCGGTGGAGCAGGTCACGGCGCGTGCAGAGCGGGACGGCGGGGCTGGTCATCGTGTCGCTCGTGGTCGTCAATCGATGAACAGGAACTCGTTGCTGCCGAGCAGCACGTGGGCGTAGCGGGTCCAGGCGTCGGCGTCCGGCGTGCTGCCGAGGAAGCCGAGTGCCAGCGTCGTTTCGCGCTCCGTCGGCGGGCGGTGGAACAGCAGCGCGTACGCCCGACGGACGCGCGCCGTTCCGCCCGCCGGCTCGTCGGCCGCGAGCCGCCGCGCGAGCGCCGTCGCCTCCTGGCGCAGCAGCGGGCCGTTGAGCGCGTAGAGCTGCTGGAGCGGCGTCGTCGTGGGGATGCGGGCGGCGGTGTGTGTCAGCGGGTCGGGGAAGTCGTGGAGGCGGAGCAGGTCCGTCAGATCGCGCCGGCGGACGAGGCCGTACAGCGTGCGGCGGCGGTTGGCGACGTCGGTCAGCTCTTGCGGCGCACCGCCGGCGTCACGGCGGAGGGTACCGTTCACGGCCAACATCGCGTCGCGCCACGACTCCACGTCGAGCCGCCGCCGCGTCATCCGCCACAGGAGTCGGTTGTCCGGGTCGATGGTCTGCTTCGCGGCGTCAACCGCACCGCCCTGCCGGTACGCGGCCGAGAGGACGATCTCGCGGTGGAGCCACTTCAGCGACCAGCCGGCGGCGACGAACCGGGCGGCCAGGTCGTCGAGGAGTTCGGGGTGCGACGGCCGGTCGCCCTGCCGGCCGAAGTCGCTCGGCGTGTCCACCAGGCCGCGGCCGAAGTGGTGCCGCCAGACCCGATTCACGACCACCCGGGCGGCCAGCGGCGCGCCCTCGCCGGTGATCGCCCGCGCCAGTTCGAGGCGGCCGCTCCCCTGCTTGAAGCGCGTCGGTTCGGCGGGCGAGAGGACGGTGAGGAACCGCCGCGGCTCGACCGCCCCGGGCCGCGCCGGGTTGCCGCGGGTGTGCATGGCGATGTCGTGGCCGACGCCGTCCTCGAACTCCAGCCGCGTCGCGTTCGGGCCGCGCGACACGACCGACACGTGCGCGTCCGTCACGCCGCGGACGGGGACGATCTTGTAGCCGGGCGTCGCCTCCAGCCGCTTCGCCTCAGCCGCCAGCACGTCGAGCTGCGCCTTCAGATCGGCGGGCGCCGGGCGCTTCGCCTTCAGCTCCTTCGTCATCGCCTCCAGCGCCTTGATGCCCACCTCCGTCCGCCGCACGAGGGTGGTTTCCGCCGGCGGCAGCAGTGGCAGGTCGATCTGCCGGGTGCCCGCAATGACGCCGGCGAGGGCGTAGTAGTCGCGGGTCGAAATCGGGTCGTACTTGTGGTCGTGGCAGCGGGCGCACGCCACCGTCAGCCCCAGGAACGTGCTGCTCACCGCGTCGATTCGCTCCTCCCACTCGTCGGCGACGATCGACTTGATGACCTCCACGTCGAGCTGGAGTTCCTTCCAGTAGTCGGGGCTCACGCCGAGGAAGCCGAGGGCGGCGAGGTCGGCCGGGGCGGCGCCGAGCGTCAGGTCGGCGGCGAGCTGGAGTTGCACGAAGCGGTCGTAGGGGAGGTCGGCGTTGAGCGCCCGGACCACCCAGTCGCGGTACGGCCAGGCCTGCCCGCGGACCGTGACCCACGACTCCGGCACGTCGGCGTACCGGGCCAGGTCGAGCCAGTACCGCGCCCACCGCTCGCCGTAGTGCGGCGACGCCAGCAGCCGGTCGATCAGCTTCTCGTAAGCGTCGGGCGCGGGATCAGCGACGAACGCATCGACTTCGTCCGGCGTCGGCGGGAGGCCGGTCAGGTCGAACGCGGCGCGGCGGATGAGGGTGCGGCGGTCCGCGACTGCCGACGGTGCGAGCCCGCGCGCCTCCATCGCGGCCAGCAGGAACGCATCAATCGGCCGCCGCGGCCACGCCGCGTCCTTCACGACCGGCGCGGGGTGGCGGCGGAGCGGCTGGAACGACCAGAACTGCCGCGCCTCGGGCGACAGCGGGTTCGGCGGCGCGGCCGCGATCGTCCCGCCGGGGTAGACGGCGCCGTCGCGAACCCACTTCTCGAACACGGCGACCTGCGCAGGCCGCAGCTTCCCCTTCGGCGGCATCTGCAGGTCGGGCCGCGTGCCGTGGACGGCGGTGACGAGCAGGCTCTTGTCGGGCTGCCCCGGCACGACCGCGGGGCCGGTGTCGCCGCCCTTGAGGATGGCGTCGCGGCTGTCGAGCGTGAGCCCGCCGCGGGCCTTGTTCGCCTTCGCCGAGTGGCAGGCGTGGCAGTGCTCGGCCAGCAGCGGCCGCACCTGCTTCTCGAAGAACGCGACGGCCGCCGCGTCCGGACCGTCGGCGCGGGCGGCCGTGGCAGTCGTCAGCAGTACCACGAGTGCGATCGGACCGCGCATTCGCACCACCGGGATGAGTTGCGGGACGGCAGGGAGTTGATTCTACCCGACGCGGGGCGGGCGCGTAAACACCCCGTCATCCGCTTGTCACAAGGCTCACCACCGACGCCACCGCCAGCGCCGCGTACCCGACCCCGCACAGCACCAGCGCCGCGCGGCGCCACAGCGGCGGGCGCACCTCCGGCGGCAGGAACCGCGTGTTCACCCGCAGAATCTGGAACGCCGCCACGGCCAGCACCGGACCGGCCACGGCCCCCAGCAGCTTGAACAGGCCCAGCGCCGTCTCCCCGAAGCCGAGCGACACGACGCCCCACGACGTGAACAGCATCAGCAGCCCCGCGTACACCCGGCTCGCCGGCCACCGCCGCACCCGCGGCCAGCCCGACCAGCCGACGTCCGCCACCACCCGCGTCAGGCAGTCCGTGTTCGCCAGCTGCGTCTTGAACAGGATCCAGAAGCCGTTCAGCAGGCACAGCGCCCAGAACCCCGTCCACAGCTTCTCGGCCATGTACCGCGCCTGGAACGCCCCCACGGAATAGCCGGAAATCTCCGCCTCCGCGGGGATGATCGCCAGTGCCAGGTTCACGTTCAGGAACATCCCCACCACGCACCCGAGCGCCCACAGCGCCGTCTGGTCGAGGAGGGCGTACTTCCACCAGACGGCCCAGCGCCGCAGGTTCTCGGCGGTCGGCGGGAAGACGCGCCCGACGGCGGCGAGGGGCGGCCCGTCGCCGGTGAACACGCCG
>DASPHQ010000240.1:0-2596 GCA_035629595.1 Urbifossiella sp.
TGGTGACGTCGCCGAGCGCCTGCACCTGGTGCGGCAGCGCCTGCCCACCGCTCTGCCCCGCCGGGTCGAGCCACAGCTTCAGCACGTTCCCCTTCAACCAGAAGTCGGCCTTGCGGTCGTCGAACGACGCCGCGCCGGTGAACGTGAGGAGGTCCAGCTCGCGCCCCTGGGCCGCCTCGCGGGTGTGCGACATCGACGTGCCCCACGCCGCCTCCACCGACTGAGTGCCGCTGTTCGGGTCGAACAGCTTCATGGTGCCGGCGCCTTCGATCAGCGAGCTGTTCGCCCGCTTCGGGCCGGCGGGGCCGGTCGTCGTCGTGGTCGTCATCGTGAGCGTCGCGGGGCGGCCGGCGGCGCCGGCGGTCAGCACGCTCTCGCCGGCCTCCTTCTTGTCGGCCCGCGGCTCGTTGCCGCGGATCGCCGTCACCGGCGACCCCTTCAGCACCGTCCGGTTCTTGCCCTGATCGTGAACCAACTCGGTGCCGAAGGCGTTAAGCCGGTCCGCGTCCGACGACACCATGACGAGCCGGCCCGGCGTGTACGTCCAGGCGCGGAGTTCTTTGAACGACGGCCCCGCGGCCGGCGCCCCGGCCGCGGCCGCGGCCTTCGGCTCGGGTTCCTTGCCGCCGGCCAGCGGGCCGTTGAACTCGATCTCCAGCACCTGGCTGAACAGCCGCTGAGTGCCGCCGCGCGGCGGCAGCTTGTGAACCTGCACGTAGTCCTGCACGCTCGGCTCGGCCTGCGGCACCACGTCGAACCGGCCGACGTTCCGCTCGGCGTCGTAGGCGAACGGGCCGAGTGTCTCGACCTGCAACAGCGCCCGATCGAGCCGCCGGATGGACTGCGCGGCGGTGAACAGCCCGCCGAGCACCGCGACCGCGGCCGGCGGTTCCTCGCGCACGCCGAGGGGACTGGTGACGGGTCCGCCGCCGCCCGACCCCGGAGCCGCCATCACCGACTGGCTGGCGTCCACCCACAGGTTCAGCAGCACTTTCTCGCCGAGTTCCAGACGGCGGACGCCTGAAAACCCGGCCGAGCCCTTCTTCTCCGCGGCCGCCTTCGCGGCGGGGTCGTCGAGGTACACCTTCAGGCCCACGGCCGTGACCGTCGGCGGCGGGTAGCGGCGGCCGGCGAGGATGTCGGGCACGACGCCCGCTTCCTGTAAGTCCTTCGCGCGGGTGGTGGCTGTCTCCGGGGCGGGCGCGCCGTAGGCGCGCGGCAGGTTCTGCCGGTCCACGATCTCGATCGCCGCGTCCGTCCACACGTCGGGGCCGGCGGCCCGGCGCTCGGCGTTCTTCGGGTCGCGGTAGAACAGCGGGCCGGGCGTCCGCATCACCAGCGACTTGTTCCGGTCGTCCGACCGCTGGTTGTTCGTGACGTGGACGAAGCCACGCCGCTTGTCCTCGGTTGTGGCCTCGGGGTCGCTGACGAGTTCGAGCCGCAGCAGCTTCGCCTTGCTCATGTCGGCGAACCCCGACACCGGCCGGTCGAACTCCAGCACCGCCTTGTCCGAGTGGAACGTGCTCACCTCGGCGACCTCGCCCGGCGCCCGCAGGTGCGGCGGCCGCGGCTTGCCGAACACGGCGACGCTGAACGGGCTGAGCGTGACAGACTTCCCGCCGTCCGGGTTCGGCACCCGGCCGGTGGCGACGACGATCCACGACTCGCCGCTCTTGAACGTGAACTGGTTGGCGTAGGTGGTGGTGTTCTCCTCGCTGCACCCTGGGCCGAACGCCTCGCGGAGGAGCTGGATGGTCGGGAGTACCGGCCGGTCGGGCGGGCGGAACTCGCCCTCCCCGCGCGCCAGCATCTTGGTGGGGAGTTGAGGGAGGCCGTCGATCCAGCCGAGGGCGAGGGCGTACACCCCGAACACCGCTGCGAACAGCACGGTGCCGGCGAGGAGGAGCAGAACCCGCCGCGGCGTCCACACGATCGATTGTCCCCCGGACGCGAATGCGCTGCTTGCCCGTCAGCGGGCGATAGCGCGGAACGACTCGACGACCCGCTCCCACTCGCCCGCCAGCTTCATCAGCCACTCGATCGCTTCGCGGACTGCCCCGGCGCCGCCCGGCGCCGCGGTCACGTAGTCGGCAGCGGCGCGGACTTCCGGCGCTGCGTCGGCCACCGCCACCGCCAGCCCGGCCCGCAGCAGCACCGGCAGGTCGGGCAGGTCGTCACCAACGGCGCACACCTCGTCCGCCGTCACGCCGACCTCGGCCAGCACCCGCTCGAACGCCGGCAACTTCTCGCCTTGCGCCTGGTGAACCGGCGCGATGCCGAGTTCGGCGGCGCGGCGGGTCACGGCCGCGGAACTTCTGCCGGACACAATCGCGGCCCGCTTACCGGCGTCGCGCCAGAACTTCAACCCCGAGCCGTCGCGGACGTGGAACCGCTTCACCTCGGCCCCGTCGTCGGCGTACACGATGCGGCCGTCGGTCAGGACGCCGTCCACGTCGAGCAGCAGGAGGCGAACCCGGGCGGCGCGGGCGGCGAGGTCGGGCATCGGTTCCGGGGGAGAATGGTGAATCCTACGCGCTGCGGCGGTCGGCGATGCGGAGCGGCGGGCGGGTTTCCGCGGGAACGGAGGGGGGCGCGA
>DASPHQ010000241.1:0-6879 GCA_035629595.1 Urbifossiella sp.
GTCGTAGCAGCAGACGTCGAAGGCGATCTTCTTCTCCTTCCGCCCCCGGACGGCGGCCATGGCGTCGCGGAACGTCTTGCCCGACGCGCCGGGCGGGTCGGGGTTCATCTCCCGGGTGCCGCCGCTGCTCTCGCGGTACTGGAACTGGACGTAGCCGAGGGTGGTGCAGCCCTCGCGGTAGACGCGTTCGAGGCGGCGGCCGGCCCGCATCTGCGGGGGGGTGATGTGGTCCCGCTTCAGGTAGTAGCCGAGCACGTCGCGGGCGTAGGCCCGGACCTCCCGCCCGCCGCGGTCGGTGGTGATCTGGCGGACGTCGCCCTTGGCGTTCCGCTCCTTGGTGGGGTAGACGATGGCCTCGACCCGGCCGTTGACGATCCGCTCTTTCCCCATGCACGCTCCCCGTTTCGCGGAGTGTGCCACAGCCGGCGGGTTCGCGCAAGGGTCGGAGTCGTCCCCACGCCACCCACAACAGAACCGCCCGCGTGTCGAATGTCCCACGGCTTTGACTCGCTCCGGCATGACGATGCCGGGACGTTGCATGCCGAGTGGGGGTTCGGTACGATCCATTCCTACCCACCACGCGCGGAGGAGTGGAATGGCCGATGCCGGTTCGATCCACTACGTGGACGCACTCATCCTGAGCCTGCAGCGTGACCCATCGGACGCGAAGCGACGGATGGAGCAACTGACCCGGATGCGGGGGTTCCTCCCCGGCCCGTGCGAGAAGATGTGGCCGTCGGTGGCGACGGCGTACACCTTCGGCCAGGACTTTGCCGCGCTGGTCGCCTGCGGGTCGTTCGTCGACTGCCTCCTCCAGCAAGGCGTCGCGGCCGAACTGCGCCGGCAGGGGAGGGGGCTCGAAACAGTTCCCTGGGAATTGAAGAAGCTCATCGACCTCGCGGTCGCGCTCGGCGTGGTGACCGCCGCGGACGGTCCGCTACTCCAAACCTTCCGCGAGCTGGTCCGGAACAAGTTCGCACATGGTGACGCGAGCGGAATCGCGGACTCGCTGTACGACGTGCGCGGGGCCTGGGAGCTTCCACCCGGGGAGGAGTTGCGCGAGTGGTCCGCCGACGAGGTCGATCAGCTGCGGGACGCGACGCTGTCAGGGCGGTTCGACGACGCGGTGAAGCGGTACGCCCGGTCCGTCATCCCCTGGGTCAGCCAGTGGGCCAGGAGGACTTGCGAGCGGCTGTGGCCGAAGCCGAAGGAGGAGTCGGACGAGTAGTCCGCTACCCGGTGGTTCCCACCGGATGGTCGATCCCGAGTTCTATCAACACCTGGGCGAGCAGCTCCCGCTCGCTGCCGTACCGGGCCTCGAACGACTCCAACCCGTCGTGCACCGCGATGTGGCCGTGCCCGCTGTACTGGTGATGCGTCGGGCAGAGCGGGATGGTCTCGAAGTCGCTGGCCTTGCGACCCATCGTGCCGCAGTTGATGTGGTGGGCCTGGGCCGGCGTCTCTCCCAGTCCCTCGTTCCGGCAGACGACGCACCCGAGGGCGGCCACGCGGGCGAGGTGGGCCTTCCGCGTCACAGCACAACCGCCCCGTGCTCCGCCTCGTAGGCCGCCAGCCACCGCTCCATGTCCGGGTTCTTGACCTGGGCGAACCGCCGGACGATGTGGGCGACGGTCCGCGCCTTCCGGTGGATGTCCACCTCCTGCGGCGTCGCGTCCGTCTGCGGGTTCGCCTTCTCCCACTCCAGCCGCCGGTCGCGGGCCCGGTAGACCGCCTGGGTGAAGTAGCCGAACGTCGTGATGTGGGCGTTCCGGGTGGTCAGCTGCTTCATCGTCGGGACGACATCCTTGTCCACGTCGCACCCGGCGTTCACCCACATGCGGACGGTGTGCAGGTCGCGGACCAGCAGCATGGCGTTGTACGCGGTGGCCAGCTCGATCACCGGCTCGATGCTCACCGGTGCAGCCATGCGCTATACCTTCCGAGTTGGGTCCGGCACTTGTTGAACAGGACGAGGTTGGCGGCCCGCATCCGGTCGTCCAGGGACATGACCGACAGCCGGCGGTCGGTATACCCCTCGGCCCGGAGGATGCGGTGGGCCATGTCCACGATCGTCATCCCGGCGGGGAGGTTCGGCTCCGGCTCGCCCGACCGCGGGTTCGGGCCGCGCGGGACGGGGGCCTCGATCAGCCCGAGGTAGACCATCCGGCGGCGGACGGCCTGCTGCTCCAGCCCGACGGCGGCGGCGATCTCGCGGGGGTTGAGCCGCTCCCGCCTCCGCAGGTGGGTGATGGCGGCGTCGTACCGGGTCCAGTCGATCACGGGCATGGCACGTCCTCCAGGGTGATGACCGTGCCCCAGTCGTCCCGGGTGCCCCGCTCGTACTCCACGGGGGCGAGCTCGACGTGCTGGCGGTTGTCGTCGGCGAGCGCCCCGCAGCCGGTCAGGGCGTCGAGGAGGCTCTTGAAGTAGCAGTCGGGGTCGCCGCCACGCTGGCCGGGGAGGAGGACGATCTTGAGGCGGACGCGGCGTCGGCCGGTGGCGGGCGGGACCTTCGCGTCGCGGGCGTAGGCGAGCACCATGAAGCGGTCGCGGCTCTTCAGCTTGTGCCCGCGCGCCCAGTGCCCGCCGAGGAGCTGGTTGACCCGGGCCGGGTGCCAGCGGGGGATGTCAACCACCCACCTCATCCGACGTGGCCGTACGTCTCGCGGTTCTCCAGGCGGTGCCTGAGCGTCTTCAGCGCCGCGACCTCGGCCTCCAGCACCGCCACCTTCTGGATGAGGATGCGGATCTCCTCCCAGCAGACCTGGAGGACGCCCATGTCGGCGGGCGTCAGCATGTCGGCCCGCTGCGTGCGGAACTGCCGGGCGTAGGCGTCAGCCCTCGTGATGTGTGGTAGCTCCATTCTCTCTCCCCTTCTTTGCCTTCATCAGTTGCTTCCTCTTGAACACGCGCATGGACCCGAAGCGGTACGGCTCCGGGATCACGCCGTCGCCGATGCGCCGGTAGATCGTGGTGCGGTCGCACCCGATGAATTCGGCGGCCTGGGCCATCGTGTAGATGCCGAACCGCCTCAGATCAATCTCTTGCATCCTGCTACACCGTTGTTGCATTTAGTTGTTGACCGAATGATTTGACTATGCCACAAGGGAGTTGCACACGTCAACAGCCAAGGAGGGCATGATGGCAAACAATTTGAATCAACACTGGCAGCAATACTACGAGTCGCTGGTCGCCGAGTACGAGGCCGCCCGCGACGTGCTGGCCCGCGACCTGGCCCGCTACTCCCCGGGGTGTCTGCCGCCCGAAGGACTCGTCGCCGCCGGGCTGTTCGTGATCGGCGGGATCGTCGGCACGATCGCGACGGACGACGAGGAGGACTACGCCGAGGAGGCCGTCGGCAGCATCCTCGACGGCTACTCGGACCCGGGCCGGCTCCGCTCCGCCTCGGTCGAGGTCTACTTCCGGGAGCTGCTCGACGAGCTGTTCGACACGAAGGTCACGCCCCTCCGCAAGGCGCTCGACCCGGGCCACTACGCCCCGATGCACGACACCGCGGGCATCCCCTCACCCCTGAAAGGAGTCACGCCATGAGCACGGACAGGACAATCGCGGTCCTGGAGCTGATCGCCGAAGGGTTCCGCACCGACGCCATCGCCACGAGGATCGGCAAGAGCAAGGGGACGGTCGGGCGCTACCTGAAGGCGGCCGGCACGTCCTACCCGCAGGCCCGGCGGCACTTCAGCCGGGGCGGGACGGTGGAGCAACTGCTCGCCAAGCCGGACCCGCTCCCCCTGTTCCAGCCGACCCAGCTCGACCGGATCGAGGACAAGCTCGACCGCCTGTTGAACCTCTTCACCGCTAGGAGCCACCCATGACCTACCTAATCTACGCCGCGTTCGCCGGGGTCGGCGTCGCCCTCTACGCCTTCTCGCACCGGAAGGAGATCGCCGTCCTGTCCGGGACGGAGGGGTTCGGCTGGTTCGCCCTGGAGGTCGCGTCCCTGTGCGTGGTCCTCGCCTGCCTCGGCCTGTTCGTCATGGCCTGCGGCCTCGTCCGGTACATGATCTGAGCGGGGCCGGCCATGACCATCCTGAAACCGAGCGACCTGCACACGGCATTGAAGCAACTCGCCTTCGCGGCGGAGGCCATCGGCCGCGCCCCGGCGGGCTGGCTGCTCGCCCTGAACGCGGAGGCGGTGCTGGCCGCCGTCGAGGTGGACATCGCCCGCGCCGAGGTCGCCATCCAGAACCTCCGCTCCGCCGCGACGGGGGTATTCGACAACCTAACCATTGAGAAAGAAGGTGTATGACCGAAGAACTCGCTTCTCCCCAAACCCCCTCCCACAGCCCGGACATCAAGGACCTGGCCCTCGCCCTCTCCGCCGCCCAGGGCGAGATGACCCACGCCGGCAAGGGTACCGTAAACCCCCACTTCCGCAGCAAGTACGCCGACCTGTCCGCCGTGATCGACGCGCTCAAGCCCGCCCTGGCGAAGCACGGCCTGGCCTACGTGCAGACGACCGACCTGGCGGCGGACGGGGGCATCGTGCTTGTCACCACGCTGCTGCACAAGTCCGGCCAGTGGATTCGCGGCACCTACCCCGTCCGGCCGATCAAGGCCGACCCGCAGGGGTACGGCTCCGCACTGACCTACGCCCGCCGCTACGCCCTGGCGGCCATCGCCGGGGTCGCGTCGGTGGACGAGGACGACGACGGGAACGCGGCCAGCGGGCACCCCAAGCCGGTGGAACCACTCGCGAAGTCGCCGTTCCCCACATCGGATGCCCGCCGCGCCTGGGTCGACAACGTGCTGCTCTCGTTCGACAACGCCCCGACCCTGGCGAAGCTGAAAGATCTGTCCGCGCTCAACCAGCCCAAGCTGGACGAGATGTGGGCGACCGGGGAGGCCGATGATCGTCAGGCGGTCGAGGAAGTCATCACGCGGTACAAGGCCACGGCGATTCGCCTCAAGGCGGCCGCCGGAGATCAACCCACACAACAAGGAGAAGCACCATGAGCAGCAGCGTTAACAAGGTCATCCTGATCGGCCACCTGGGGAAAGACCCGGACGTCCGCAACACGCAGGACGGCCAGACCATCGTCAACCTGAGCCTCGCCACGTCGGAGTCGTGGAAGGACCGGAATTCGGGGGAGCGGAAGGAGCGCACCGAGTGGCACCGCGTGGCGATCTTCTCCGACGGCCTCGCCGGCATTGCCCGCGACTACTTGCGGAAGGGCTCGAAGGTGTACCTGGAGGGCCAACTCCAGACCCGCAAATGGACCGACCAGTCCGGCCAGGAGAAGTTCTCCACCGAGGTCGTGTTGCAGGGCTTCAACGCATCCCTCGTGCTGCTCGACGGGAAGGGCGAGGAGAAGGCGGCGCCAGCGGCCGCACGCCCGGCTCCTCGTCCCGCCGCACCCGCCCTCGATGACGAGATCCCGTTCTGATGTCCGGGAACCTGCATCTGGAGCTGGGCAAGGTGGCGGACTTACGCGCCCTGCTCGGCACCGACGACCCCGACCTGCTGCACGATTGTATCGAGGGTCAGACCGACCTGTTCGAGATCATGGACTGGCTGCTCGGCAAGCTGGCCGACGAGGAGTGCCTGGAGGACGCCATCGCCGCCCGGGTGAAGGCCCTGGGCGAGCGGAAGGCGGCGTGTGTCAATCGCCAGGATCGGCTTCGCTCCGCCCTGCTGATGTGCATGGACGCATCGGGCCAGAAGTCCCTCCGCCGCCCGGAGGCCACCGTCTCCGTGTCGCAGAAGGGGCCGGGGATCGCCCACGTCGACGAGTCGGTCCTGCCGGACGCCTACTGGAAGACGGAGCGGAAGGTCAGCCGGTCGGCCATCACCGAGGCGTTGAAGGCGGGTACGGAAGTGCCGGGCGTCACGCTGGGCAACGGGGGCGTCGCGTTGACGATTCGCCGGAAGTGACGGCGTGCCGGTCGATCTACTGCTGCCAGTGCGGCCACGAGGTGGACGCCCGGCTGACGGACGGGCGCGAGGTTTACCCCCACCGGCCCGATCTGTCGGACCTGCCCTTCTGGAAGTGCGACGCGTGCGCCAACCATGTGGGCTGCCACTGGAAGACGAAGGACCGCACCCGCCCCCTCGGCAACATCCCCACCCGGGAGCTGAAAGCCGCCCGGCAGCACATCCACCAGCTTCTGGACCCGATCTGGCAGCAGGGGAGGATGCCGCGTGGCAAGCTCTACGCCCGACTCGCGCGGGAGCTGGGGTGCCAGGAGTACCACACCGCCGAGATCCGCTCGGTCGAGGACGCCCGCCGGGTTTACGCCGTCGTGCGTGACATCGCCCGGGGGGCCGAATGACCGCCGCGCTGGAGTTCGTCGCTCCGGTCGTGGACGGGCGGCTCCCTGAGCGGGACGCCCGCCGCATCGGGGAGGCCATCCGCAAACTCGGCGGCAAGCGGGTGGCGATCACCGTCGCCGAGGTGAAGAAGACGCGCAGCGGGCAGCAGAACCGTTACTACTGGGGCATGGTCGTCAAGCTCGTCACCGACGCGTTCCGTGACGGCGGGAACATGGTCAACGCCGAGGACGTCCACGACTTCCTGAAAACGCACGTCGGGAAGCTCACGCAGGTCCTGGTCACGGCCGACGGGGAAGTGTTCCGGGCGCCCGGCTCGACCACGAAGTTGACGACGGCCGAGTTCTCGGACTACGTGGAGGCAGTCCGGGCGTGGGCGAAGGAAGTGCTTGACCTCGACATCCCCACGCCCGATGAATCATCAACCACAACGTGACCATGGAGAGATCAATGACAGCAATCGGACACAATAGAACCCGCGTCGGCGGCATCGCGGTCGACCAACTCCGCTCCATCATCGAGCGGGTGGAGCGACTCGAAGAACAGAAGGCCGACATTGCGGCCGACATCCGGGAAATATTCGCAGA
>DASPHQ010000242.1:0-2588 GCA_035629595.1 Urbifossiella sp.
GGCTGAACAGGAACTCGCGCCGCGGCGTGCCGCTGCCCCATACTGACAGCACACTGTCACCGCGTTCGGTCGCCTCGTGCGCCCGACGGATCAGCGCGGGGATGACGTGGCCGCTGTCGGCGCCGAAGTCGTCGCCGGGGCCGAACGGGTTGGCGGGGAACGCGGTGATGAAGCGGCAGCCGTACTGCCGGCGGTAGGCGTCGCACAGGACGGCGCCGGCCAGCTTCGCGGTGGCGTAAGGGGCGCTGGTCGGCTCCAGTGGGCCGGTGCCGAGCGAGCGCGGGCTCAGCGGCTGCGGCGCCTCGCGCGGGTAGGCGCACGAGCTGGCGAGGTACAGCAACTTCCGCACGCCGTGGCGGTGGGCCGCGTCGAGGACGTTCGTCGCCACCTGGAGGTTGGCGAGCATCAGGTCGGCCGGGCAGGCGCGGTTCAGGCCGATGCCGCCGGACGGGCCGCCGACCAGGAACACGACCTCCGGCTTCTCCGCCGCGAAGAACGAGTTCACCGCCAGCGCGTCGGTCAGGTCTGGCTCGTCCGGGCCGACGCCGACGAGGCTGTCGAACCCCTCCGCGGGGAGGAGGTCGAGCAGCGCGGCGCCGGGGAGCGTGTCGCCGCCGGCGACGAAGGCGCGGGTCACGCGGCCTCCGCCGGCTCGGGCCGGAACTCGGTGAACGGGCGGCGGTCGCGGGCGCGCTCGGCGTCCGCGTAGTCGGTGCCGGGCTCGTAGAAGATGATCTGGCTGCCGCCGGTGTCGAACTCGAACGGCACGTGAATGCGGTCGTCCAGCGCCGCAAGAATCTCCGCGTGCCGCTCCGGCGGGGCGAACAGCAGCAGGAAGCCGCCGCCGCCGGCGCCCGTCAGCTTGCCGCCGATCGCGCCGGCCGCGCGGGCGCGGTCGTACAGGTCGTCCACCTCGGGGTTCGACACGATCGGGCTGAGGCTCCGCTTCGCCATCCAGGCCTCGTGCAGCAGCTCGCCGATCGGCACGAGGTTCACGCCGCCGGTCAGCACGCCGAGCGCCTCGTCCACGAAGTCCTTCATCAGCCGCAGCTGCCGGCGCTTGGCGTCCAGCCCGGGGACGTAGCTCTTGGCCACGTCCGCGGCGGTGCGGGCGATGCCGGTGTAGACCAGCAGCAGGTACGACTTCAACTCCGCGAGTCGGCCCCGCGGCAGCACCACCGGCGAAACTTCGATCTCGCCGTCGGGGTGGAAGCGGACGTGGCGCAGGCCGCCGTGCGCGGCGAGCACCTGGTCCTGCGACCCGACCGTCTCGCCGAGCACGTCCTGCTCGATGTGGATCGCCTCCCGCGCGAGCTGGGCCTTCGTCGCCAGTTCGCCCTTGAGCGCGTGCAGGGCGTTCAGCAAACTCACTGTGAACGCCGAGCTCGACCCCATGCCGCTGCGGGCCGGCAGGTCGCCGTCGTGGTGCAGTTCGACGCCACGGTCCACGCCGAGGTAGCGGAGCGTCTCGCGCACGGTCGGGTGCGACACCTCGTCGAGGGTGCGGCACGTCTCGATCTTGCGGTAGACGACGCGGATGCGGTGGTCGAAGAACGGCGGCAGGCGGCGGCAGGTCAGGTAGCAGTACTTGTCGATGGTGGACGCGAGGACGGCGCCGCCGTGGCGGCGGTACCACCCGGGGTAGTCGGTCCCGCCGCCGAAGAACGAGACGCGGTACGGCGTCCGGCAGATGATCATCCGTGACCCCCGGCCGCGCTCGCCCCCGCGGCGCGGCTGGCGGGGTGGTCCGTCACCCCGCGCTAGGAATGCTGGTGCGGGGCGAGTTTCCCAGATCGCGCCCGCGGGTGTCAACACCAAGTCGGCGGTCGTCCCGTGCCTGGTAGCCGCGGGCTTCAGCCCGCGCCCACCAGTGGCGGAGTTCGGGGGCTATCGCCCCTGTGACACCGCCAGCGTCGCGCGGGCTGAAGCCCGCGACTACCGCTTGGGCACCTCGGCCGCGCGCTGCGCCAGCAGGTACGCCATCAGGTGCCGGAACTCCGCCTCCGGGACGAGGTCGGCGACGTTCGCCGGCATGGGCGACAGGTTCGTCTCGCGGTTCGTCTCGATCTCCTTCGACGCCAGCCGGAACTCCTTTCCCTCGTTGTCCGCGAACACCAGCACCTGCCCTTCCGTCCGCAGCTGCAGGCCGGTCTTGGTGGTGCCGTCGGCGAGCGTCAGCACGCGGGCGCGGAAGGCCGCGTCGATGTTGCGGTTCGGGTCGAGCACGTCCTCCAGCAGCCGCTCCAGGCCGCGGACGCCGATGCCGTCCAGCTGCGGGCCGACGCGGTTCCCCACGGTCCCGATCTGGTGGCACGCGGCGCAGTGCTTCACGAACACCTTCGCCCCCTCGGCCACGTCGGCGGGGGCGGCGGCGAAGCGGTCGGCACGCTCGCGGATCAGCCCGGCGAGGCGGGCGTCGGCGGGCGGGAGATTCTTCGTCAGCTCGGCGAGTTGCGGGGCGAGGCGGTCCACCTTCGCGGCGCGGAGGCGTTCGACCACCGCCTTCTCCTGAAGGACGCGGGCCGGGATGGTGCCGCCCTTCACCTCGGCGAACAGCCCGGCGGCGCCGCCCTTGCTGCCGGCCATGT
>DASPHQ010000243.1:0-2007 GCA_035629595.1 Urbifossiella sp.
CGGTGACGTCGTCGTCGGTGGCGCTGTCCTGGGCCGGGTCGACGGACAACGTCGGCGTTTCGGCGTACGACGTATACCGCTCTAGTGCGGGTGGCGCGGCCACCCTGGTGGGTTCGCCGTCCGGCACGTCGTTCACGGCGACCGGCCTCACGGCGTCGACGGCGTACACGTTCACGGTGCGGGCGCGCGACGCGGCGGGCAACGTGTCCGCGGCGTCGGCGGGGCGGACGGTGACGACATCCGGCGGCGGCGGCGGATCCGGCCCGTGCCGGGTGAGCTACCGGCCGAACGCGTGGAACACCGGGTTCACCGCCGACGTGACGATCACCAACACCGGGACGTCGACGGTGAACGGGTGGACGCTGACCTACACGCTGCCGGGTGGGCAGGCGGTGACGAGCGCGTGGAACGCGGTCGTCACGGTCAGCGGGTCGGCGGTGACCGCGCGGAACATGTCCTACAACGGGACGATCGCGCCGGGCGGCAGCACGTCGTTCGGCTATCAGGGGACGCACGGTGGGACGTACGTGTCGCCGACGTCCTTTGCCCTGAACGGGGCTGCCTGCACGGTGGGCTGAGTTTCGTGTGCGTGCGGCGGCGCGGCTGCGTTCAGTCGGTCGCGTCGCCGTACGCCTCGGTCAGCCACGCCCGCACCTGGTCGTCCACGTCGGACGGTCCGGTGAGCTTGATGACGTGGTAGGTGATGGTCGCGCTCCCCCGCATCGTGCGGGCGACCCGCGGGTCGTCCAGCACGCGCGGCAGCGCCAGCATGAGGTCGACGGCGCGCACCCGCGGGCGTACCTCGGCGATCTTGCGGTCGCTCTTGAGGAAGACGCCGACCTTGACGGCGTCCACGTGCACCGGCCCGAGCGTCGTGAGGTGGTCGTGCACCGCGTCGAAGGCGCCTCGGAAGGCGGGCGGATGACCGTTGAACGTGTCCTCGACCGTGTTGCCGGGAACGCAGACGTGCGACTGGTGCGGCCTGCCGAACTCGCGCTCGCAGAACTGACATACCCACCGGGCATGCTCCGGGGCATGACGCCTACGGCCGAGCTCATCCACTTCCCCGAAGGGTACGGGACCCCGACGGTCACGCTGGCCTGGCCGGACGTGCGGGCGCGCCTCGTGGCGGCCGCGCACTACTGGCTCGCGACGACCCGCCCCGACGGGCGGCCGCACGCCGTGCCGAGCGACGGCATCTGGGCCGACGAGCGGTTTTACTTCGGCGGCCACGCGGCGACGGTGCATCTCCGCAACCTGGCGCTCAACCCCGCGGTGTCGCTGCACCTCGAGGACGCGACGGCGGCGGTGATCGTCGAGGGGACGGCTTCGTGGGTGGTCCCGGCGCGGGCGGCGGCGCGCTCGCTGGCGGCGGCGTCGAAGGCCAAGTACGGCTGGGGGCAGGCCTCCTCGTACGAGGGCGGGGTCTGGCTCCTGCGGCCGGCTCGGGTGCTCGCGTGGAACACGCTGTTCCGCGACGCGACCCGGTTCACCTTCGACGGCGGGCGGCCTCCGCGCGGGCCGTGAACAGCGCCGCGACGTCGTCCTCGGCCGGCGACCTGGGCGCCGGCACCCGCGGGGACGGTCCGGCCCCGCGGGCCGACGTCGACGTGGTCTCGGGCTCAGCCGGCAGCTGCGCGGGCTCGGGCACAGCCGGCGGCGCGGGCTCGGCCGCGAGTATGGCGCGCAGCTTCTCCCCGAGCGCGCGCAGCTGCCGGGCGAACTCGTCGTCCCGCTCGGGCACGGCTCCACGCTCCGTGGTCCGTGCGGCCGGCCCGGGCGCCTCGGTCAGCGCGCTGAGGTCCGGCAGGTCGGTGCGTGGCCGTTCGAGCGACGCCAGACCCTCGAACGACGGTGACCGCGCCTCGCGAGCCGACAGCGGCGGCGTGCCCGGCGCGAACAGCCCACGCACCGTGCGCGGCACCGCCGAATGGTCGTAGATCGTGTCGTCCCACGTCCGCCGCGGTATGAGCGGCGACACGACGACCGCCGGCACCCGCGGCCCGT
>DASPHQ010000244.1:0-2425 GCA_035629595.1 Urbifossiella sp.
GACGTGGTGTCGCCCATCACAATTAACGACAACGTCGTGGACGTGATCGTCACGCCGGGGGCGAAGGCGGGCGAGCAGGCGACGGTCCGCACCCGGCCCGAGACGGCGTTCTTCCAGGTGGACGCCCTGGTTTCCACGGCCGACGAGAAGGCGAAGGCGCAGGTGGAGCTACTGTCGGTGGGGCCGAACCACTTCGCCGTGCGGGGGCGGGTGCCGGCCGCAGGCAAGGCGGTCGTGGCGATCTACCCGGTGTCGGAGCCGGCGCTGTTCGCGCGGGCGCTGCTCGTGGAGGCGCTGCGTCGGAACGGCGTGCGCTGCGAGTCGTCGGTGATCCGCCCCGGCAGCCCGACCCTGCCGCCGCGCGGCGACTATGCGAACATGGCGAAGGCGGCGACGCTGAAGTCGGCCCCGCTGCGCGACCTCACGACGGTGACGCTGAAGGTGAGTCACAACCTGTACGCCAGCACGCTGCCGTGCCTGGTCGCGGTCGGTGACGGCCGCACAACGGCCGCCGACGGCATCCGCCGCGGCCGGCAACTGTTGAAGGACATCGGCGTGGACGCGGGTGCGTTCTCGTTCGCGGGCGGGGCCGGCGGCGCGGAGGCCGACTGCGTGTCGGCGCGGGCGACGGTGCAGCTGTTGCGCGGGATGGCGGGGCGGCCCGAGTGGGCGGCGTACCGGGCGGGTCTGCCGGTGCTCGGCGTGGACGGCACGCTCGCGGAAGTGGTTGGCCGCGACAGCCCGGCCCGCGGCAAGGTATTCGCCAAGACCGGCACGCTCTACTGGACGGACCTGGCGAACGACCGCTGGCTGCTCCGCAGCAAGGCGCTCGCCGGCACCATGACGACGAGGTCGGGGGCGACGCTGTACTTCGCGATGTTCGTGAACAACGTGCCGGTGTCGCGCGAGACCGGAGCGGCGCGCGAGGGGCGCGTGCTCGGGCGCCTGTGCGAGATCATTCACGACAACGGACCGTAAGAGCGCTGGCGAGCGGCGCGGCGTCAGCCCGCCGGCGCGCCACTCCAGGCGAATGGAGTCGCACCGGCGGGCTGACGCCGCGCCGCTCGCTACGATCACGGTGCCTTCTCCACAGCCGCCGCCGGCGGGTCGATGCCGAGCGCCTTCGCCGCGATCGGCGCCACCAGCAGCGCCGACGCCCGGCGGTCCTGCTTCCCGAGCGCCGGCACGCCGACCCCCGCCGCCAGCACGGGAACGTGCGTGTCGTACGGGTGCGGGCTGCCGTGGCTCGTTCCCTCCGCGTAGCCCGTCACCAGCACCCCGGGCTGCGGGATCACGATCACTTCGCCGCAGCGGTCGGGGTGGTACGCGAGCTTCACCTGCTCCAGCAGCGGCCGCAGTTCCGGGCCGGCTCCGGGCGGCAGCGTTCCCGTCTCGATCTGCTTCCGGGTGAAGGCGACGAGCTGCGAGTTGTGGCGGTTGCCGAGCCACTGCGCGGCGAACTCGGACACCTTCTCCAGGTCGGCCCCGCGGGCGCGGATCGCGGCGTGGTTAAGGTACACCCACGGCCAGACCTGTTGGGCGTCCCGGCCGTCGAGTTCGAGCCAACGGGTGAGTCCGGTCGGGGCCGGGCCGAACACCTCGTCCAGCGCCGCCGGCAACTGTGGCAACAGGTTGTTCACCGACAGCCGCTCCGCCCGCGGCAACTTCTTCTGCTCGGGGATCGGGCAGATGCCGTGGTCGGCCGTCATCACGACCGCGTACCGCCCCTTCCCGACGGTGGTGTCGAGGAAGGCGAGGAGGTCGGCCATGATCCGGTCCGACCGCAGCGTCATGTCAAGCACTTCGTGCGAGTCCGGCCCCCACTGGTGGCCGACCATGTCGTTCGACGAGAAGCTGAGGCACAGGAGGTCGGCCGACTCGCCGTTCCCGAGCTTCTCGGCGGTCACGGCCTTCTTGGCGAGTTCGAGCAGCAACTCGTTGCCGAACGGCGAGTGTTCCACGGCCGAGTAGTAGCGCGGGCCGGCCGTCGGCTCGTCGCCCATCGTGTGCGGGAAGACGCGCTTCTGGTTCGCCCCGAACCCCTCGCCGGGGGCGTCGTCCTTCCCGGCGAGCTTGTCGTAGTCCAGGTCCGTCCGCAGTCGCGTCCAGCTCTTGCCGGCCCAGCGGTTCACGGCCCCCGAGGCGTTGAACTCCTCGACCCACGGCTGAACCTGCGCCCGGTAGTTGCTGCCGGTGTGGAAGCGGCCGTCGCGTGTGTCGAAGCAGTACGCGGCGTCAGAGTTCTTGCCGGCCATCATCGCCGCGGCGCGGTCCTTGATCGACAGCACCACGGCCCGCGACTTCCCGCCCGTGGCGGCGCGGAGGCGGTCGACCAGCGTTTCCACGAGCACGCGGTCCGGTCCGAAGCCGAGGGCGCTGCCGCGTGCCGCCTCGCCGCCGACGACGAGCGGCGGGACGCGCTCGG
>DASPHQ010000245.1:0-3836 GCA_035629595.1 Urbifossiella sp.
GGCGCCCGCGGCAGCAGCCACAGCGCCGCCACGCCGACGGCCGCGATGCCCCACATCACCCCCAGGCACCACCGCCGCGACCGCCCGGTCAGCAGCGCCGCGACCACCGGCGTGTTCGTCCCGGCGATCAGGATGAAGATGGCGGAGCGGTCGAGCGTCTGGAGGTGGCGGACGGCGTCGGGGTCGGCGGGGACGGCGTGGTAGAGGCCGCTGGCGGCGTACAGCAGCACCATCGACAGGCCGAACACCGCGGCCGACGCCCGCCGGCCGCCGCGCCGCGGCGCGAGGCGGACCAGCACCAGCGTGGCGTACGCGGCCCAGACGGCGGCGAGTAGGTGCGTGGCCGAGCTGACCGGGTCGCGCAACTCCATGATTCCTCCGGGGCGGACACCGGGAACATCCTAGCCGCGCCCGGGTCCGGTCGTCCCCCGCGCTTTCGCCCAACCCCGACAACGGGACCGGGTATTCCCTGTCCATCGCTACGGTCCGGCACACGGGATGCATTACCTCCTTCCGTCCCGCCGCGGGCGGTCCCGCGGCTCGCCCCAACGGAGGAGGAACATCATGAACGTCAAGGACAGCCTGAAAAACGCCGCGGAGACGGTGAAGGACAAGGCCGAGGAGGCGGTCTGTTGGGCGAAGGACAAGGTCGGCATGAGCTCCCACAACCCGGCCGACATCAAGCCGCACATGCCGGTGATCTCGTCGTGCGGCTGCACCATGGGGAAGGTGGACGGCGTGCAGGGCGACAGCATCAAGCTGACGAAGAACGACAGCCCCGACGGCCAGCACCACTTCATCCCGACGGCGTGGGTGGACCACGTCGACACCCACGTCCACCTGAACAAGAACTCGGACGAGTGCAAGCGCGGGTGGACCAGCAACGCCGCCGCCTCGGCGTGACCGACCGGCTGTGTGTCTGAGCTCCGAAGGGGCGGCAGTCAATAGCCCAGGGCGTCAGCCCTGGGAAGCCTGGGGCGGAGTTCGTGTCGCGATTCCCTTCGTGACACCGCCGACGCTTCCCAGGGCTGACGCCCTGGGCTATTGACTGCCGCCCCTTCGGGGCTCAAACCCAAGCCTCTCCCCCGCGCGGGTCGTTCCACCGGAGCGGCCCGCGCGGTACACTTCTGCGCATGCGACCCACCCTCCTCGCCGTCCTCCTCCTCCCCACCACCGCCCGCGCCGACGAGGTGCTGGTCGCCGACGCCGCCCGCGCCCTCAAGGGCGCGGCGACGTTCTTCCACGCCAAAGCCGCCGTCCGCGGCGGGTACGTCTACTACGTCACGCCCGACCTGGCCCAGCGCTGGGGCGAAGGGAAGGCGAGCCCGACCACGGTGTTCGTGCAGCCGCCGGGCACGCCGACCGTCGGCGAAGCGTTCCTGGAGGCGTTCGCGGCGACCGGCGACAAGTTCTACCTCGACGCCGCGAAGGACGCCGCCGAGTGTTTGGCGAACGGCCAGCTCCAGTCCGGCGGGTGGACGCAGACGATCGAGTTCGGCCCCGCCAAGCGCGTCGGCAAGTACCGCAAGATGCCCGGCGGCAACTGGAACGCCTCGTCCCTCGACGACGACCAGACGCAAGCGGCGCTGCGCTTCCTGGCCCGCGCCGACAAGGCACTCGGCTTCAAGAACGTCGCCGTGAGCGACGCCGCGAAGTACGGCTACGACGCGCTGCTGAAGGCGCAGTTCCCGAACGGCGGCTTCCCCCAGGTGTTCACCGGCCCGAGCCCGGCGGCGCCGGTGGTGAAGGCCCAATACCCCGACTTCGACTACCGCACCGAGGGGAAGGTGAAGGAGTACTGGACGCACTACACACTCAACGACGGCCTCCCCGGCACCGTCGCGGAGGCGCTGGCGACGGCGCACGCGGTCTACGGCGACGCCAAGTACAAGGCGGCGCTGGCGAAGCTCGGCGACTTTTTAATCTTGGCGCAGATGCCGGAGCCGCAGCCGGCGTGGTGCCAGCAGTACGACCGCGACATGCGGCCGGTGTGGGCGCGGAAGTTCGAGCCGCCGGCCGTCAGCGGGTGGGAGTCGCAGGATGCGCTCGAAACGCTGATTCGGATTGCGCGCGTCACCGGCGACGCGAAGTACCTGGAGCCGGTGCCGCGGGCGCTGGCGTACCTGCGGAAGTCGCTGCTGCCGGACGGCCGGCTGGCGCGGTTCTACGAGCTGAAGTCGAACCGCCCGCTGTACATGGACGCGGCGTACCAGCTGACGTTCGACCCGTCGGCGGCGCCGGCGCACTACGGCTGGACGCAGCCGAGCCGGCTCGACGCCGTCGAGAAGCTGCTGACCGCCGCGCCGCCGAAGCGGTCGCGGCCGACCGACGCCGAGGTGCGGCGCGTCGTCGCGGCGCTGGACGCCGAGGGGCGCTGGGTGAGCACGTACGCCGGCGAACGGCTGGTGGGGCAGCCGCCGTTCGCGACGGGCTTCCGGTACGTGTCGAGCGAGGTGTTCCGGCGCAACGTCGGGGTGCTGAGCGACTACCTGCACGCGAGATAAGGACTCTCACTCCGTTCTTCACCGTGCTTACTCTTTGGTGGAGACGGTCCACGCGCCCTTGTCGAGGAGTTGCCAGTCGCCGCGGTTGACCTGCATCTCGGCCCGGTCGGCGTACAGCCGCACCGCCACCCGCGGCGGGCCTTCGCGGAGGATCTCGACCACGGCCGGCCCCCGCGCCACCTCCTCGAACGTGAAGTACAGGTTCTGATCGCTCTTCTCGACCCACTTGCCCTTGTCGTTCCTCCGGAACACCCGCTTCTTGCTCACCCACTCGGTCCGGGGGTCAGCCGGTAAGGCGGCGGTGAAGAACTCGGCCTTCTGGGCCAGTACGAGCTTGGCCGAGTCCAGGTCTTTCCGGTCCCGATACCCTTCGGCGCCCTTGTCGAACGCGGCCTCGCACTTCCTCCGGGCTGCCAGCAGTTTCACCTGGTACTCGGTGACGGCGGGCCGCATCGCCGGCGACGCGGGGAGGAAGGCCGGGCTGGCCTCGAACGCCTTGCGCTCGGCCTTGATCTGATCGACCAGCTTGATCTGGTCGGCGACCTTCAGTTTCTTCGTCTCCTCCAGCAACTTCTGCTGCGCCGCGAAGGCGGTCAGGAGTTTGTCCTGGGCCTTCCCGACGGCGGCGCGGTACTCCTCCTTGGCCTTCGCAAGGGTCTGGGCGATCGGGTCGTCGGGCTGGCCGGCGGCTGCCGCGCCGAGGAGGAGGAAAACGACGACGACGGTCGAGTTCCGCGGTCGGCTCATGGCGTAGGCTCCGGCGACGCGCCGCGGCGGGGCGGCGGGTGGTGTGATCGTAAATCCGCCCCCGCGGGGGGTCAACCAGGAACCGCGCCCGTCACCGCGCCTCCCACACCACCCGGCCGCCGACCACCGTCAGCAGCACCCGCACGTCGCGCACGTCATCCACCGGGCACGTCAGGTAGTCGCGGTCGATCAGAATCAAATCGGCCAGCTTCCCCGCCTCCAACGACCCCTTCTCGCGCTCCTCGTGGTGCAGGTACGCGTTGTTGATCGTGTACAGCCGCAGCGCCTGCTCCCGCGTCAGCGCCTCCGTCGGCTCCAGCACGCCGCCGCGCTCCAGGTTCCGCGTCAGTGCCACCCAGATGCCGAGCCACGGGTGCCACGGGTTCGTCGCGTCGAGCGGGTCGAAGCGGAGCATGTGGTCGCTGCCGCCGCCGACCGTCGTGTACTCCAGCCAGCTCTTGTACGGCTGGAACCACCGCATCCGCGCCGGCCCCAGCACGTTCAACAGGGTGTGCCCGTCCTTCCACAGCCACGCCGGCTGCACGTCGGCACACACCCCGAGCTTCTTGCAGCGCTCGAGGTTGT
>DASPHQ010000246.1:0-3255 GCA_035629595.1 Urbifossiella sp.
CCGAGCGGCTGGCGACTGCCCTCCTGTACGGCATCGAGACCGAGATGGCCGGCTTCCCGCGCGAAGCCAACCCGGCGGACGACGACGCGCTCATCTTCCTGTACCCGCTGGCGGACAAGGACCAGATCGCCCAGATTCGGAACGCCCGGCTGCCGCACAGCCACTTCGAGTGTCTGCTGCAGGCGCTGCAGAGTTCGTTCATCTACGACAACCTCATCATCAGCTGGGTGGGCGACCTGCCGCAGCCGGAGCAGGCGGCGGAGGTTGTGGACTTCATGATCCGCTTCGATCAGGTCGATTGGGCTGTGTGCGGCGGCGTGTATAAGGATCAACTGATCCTTTCCGTCCGCGCCGCGATGGCCGACGCGGGCTCGGGCGACATCCTGCGTCAGGTGGTCGGTAAGCTCGGCAAGGCCGGCGGCCACGACCGCCGCGCCGGCGGCAGCATCCGGCTGGCGAGCACCGCCCCGAGCGCAATCGACGAGTTGCAGGCCGAGTTGCGGCGGCGCTTCCTCAAGGCGCTGAAGATCGACGACACCCGCGGTCAGCGCCTGGTGCCGTTGCGGGAGATGCTGCAGAACCTTCAATCCTGACGCTTTCCGTCGGGCTTTGCCCGGGGACGGCCGTCCCCGGGCTTTTTCAAACGACTTGTCTCAGTCGCTGCGCCACTTCGCAACACCTGCCCGATTTTTCCGCACCCCGCCGACCCCGCGGGATTTGCCCAATCCGGGCAACCGGTTGTGTCGTCGGTGTTTTCGCCGACGTGCGAGAAGTGTTCTCAACTCCACGCGGTCCCCGTGCCGAGAGGACAACAGTTTGCGGCACGGCGGTTGCAAGCGGCCGACTGTGGGTATCGGTTCGAGTCGCGGGAATTGTCGAATCCCTCTGTTCCGAACGCGACTCGAAGTGATGCCGGACCGACAGCGCGTCGGTCCTCCTGACCCCTGAACCCGTCAGGCTCCCACCGGTAACAACCGGCCGGAAGCTAAGCCCCCTGGAGGTGGCGAGCCGTGGCACGAACTGACGCACTCCTGCAGCTTCATAAAGCCCTCGTCGGCCGCCGCACGGAGCTCCGCAAGCGGCTCGGCGTGGAACTCGACATCCTCTCCACCGGGAAGGGGATGCAGCGGGCCGGCGACGCCGCCGACGCCGCCTTCGACAGCAGCGGCGAGGAACTCTCGTCGCAGCTCGCCGAGCTCGAGGCGAAGGAACTGGTCCAGGTCGAGCGGGCCATCCGCCGGCTGAAGAACGGGACCTACGGCGCCTGCGAGGGCTGCCAGATCCGCATCCCGATGGCGCGGCTGTCGGCCCTGCCGTACTCGACGCTGTGCATCAAGTGCCAGCGCGAGTTCGAGCGCGACGGCAGCGTCGGCGACTACAACGGCGAGGCCGACTACGGCCGCATCGCCGACCACGGCAACATGGACGAGCGCGAGTTCCGTGTCGCGGACCTCGAGATCGACCTGAGCCGGTAACGCCGGTCGTCCGTATCCAGCAAGGCTCGCGGCTTTTACCGGCCGCGGGCCTTGTGCGTTTCATGCGGCCCCCCGTCGCATTCACTTCCGCGAGCTCGTCGAGAATTCCTCCAGTCCCCTTGCCCGACCCGTTACAGTGCGGGTGACGTTCGTCCCGACTGGGAGGGTCGCGCATGGTCCGTCGGTTCGCCGTAGCAGTGGGGCTGGGTGGGTGTGCCCTTCTGGGCGGGGCCGTCGTGCAACTCGCGCTTCAGGCGCCCACGCACGCCGTCGCGCAAAACCTGCCGCTGCCGCCGCTGCCGGTCGCGGCGGAAGTCAACTCCGTCCCGCCGACCGACCGCTTCCCCGCCGTGGTCCGCGGCGTGTCGTCGGCCGTGGTCGCCGTGGACGCGGTGAAGCCGAGTCCGTCCACGGCCGCCGGAAAGGCCAAGGAGGAGTCCGGCTCCGGAGTCCTCGTCCGCTTCCCGGGCATCGCGGGCACCGTCGTCGTGACGAACAACCACGTCGTCGGCGACGCCCCGCGCGAGAAGGTGTATGTGACGCTCTCCGACGGTCGCATCCTCCAGCCGACGCGCATCCTGGCCGACCCCGAGTCGGACATCTCGCTGCTGCAACTGGCCGACGACACGCTGCCGGCGTGTTCGTTCGCCGACAGCGACCGCGTGGTGCGCGGGCAGTACGTGCTGGCGTTCGGGAGCCCGTTCGGCCTGAACCAGACGGTGACGCACGGCATCATCTCAGCCACCGACCGCGGCCAGATCAGCCTCGGCTCGACGATCCGCATCAAGGAGTTCCTACAGACGGACGCGGCGATCAACCCCGGATCGAGCGGCGGGCCGCTCGTGGACCTCGAAGGGAAGGTGGTCGGCATCAACACGGCCATCGCGTCGCAGAACGGGAACAACACCGGCGTGTCGTTCAGCATCCCGGCCAATCTGGTGAAGCGCGTGGCGGGTCAGCTCTTCGAGAAGGGGACGGTGACGCGCGGCTACCTGGGCGTGCAGCTGGCGGCGACGATCGACCCGGCCGAGGCGCTGCGGCTGGGGCTGACCAAGGTGTGCGGCGGGCTGGTGGAGATCGTTCACCCGAACACGCCGGCGTCGGCCGCGGGACTGCGGGCCGGGGACGTGGTGCTGCGGCTGGAGGACGTGGAGTTGCGAGACGAGCACCACCTCATCAACCTGATTTCGGCGCTGCCGCCGGGGCAGCGGGTGCGGCTGACGGTGTGGCGGGACCGGAGGGCCGAAGCGGTGAGCGTGGCGATCGGCGAGTACGCCGCGGGGCGGCCGTCGTTCCGGCGCTAGACGAGCAAAGCCCGGGGACGGCCGTCCCCGGGCTTTCCCGCGCCAGCTAATCCTCGTCCTTGTTCCGCTTCTGGAGGAAGATCATCAGGCCGACGAGGCCGAGCAACAGCACGATGCCGAGCGCGAAGAACTGCCAGCTGCCGATGAAATCGCCCATACCTCGGTCCTTCCAGATGTGGTGGATCGTGTGCCCCGGACTGAAGGCCGGGCGGGCGGGGCGACTACTGTGCCGCGACCGGCGAGTCAACGACCCGTGTTCTACCCCCCCGCCCCGGTGCCTGCAAGCGGACACGCGGATTTTTCACGGCCCCGAGAATTCCACCCCGTCGCCCCGAACCCGTGGCCGGCACTTGCCATCCGTTCCGCGGGCTTCGTAAAACAGAGTGCTGGTCACCCTCTCCCCGACCACACGCCCACAACGCCCCGGGACCGCCCACCCCCGGCGTTCGATCGCCCCGATTCACTCCCTCTCTTTT
>DASPHQ010000247.1:0-3828 GCA_035629595.1 Urbifossiella sp.
TCGGCTTCAGCGCCTGGAACGTCAGCTCGCGCACCGGCACGACGGCGGCGTCGCGCTTCGGCCCGATGAAGTCGCCGGCCCGCGGCTGCGCCTCGACGACCGGCTTGAGCACCGGCAGCCACGGCTCGCCGCCGCCGGCGAACAGCTCGGTGAGCTTCAGCGGGTCGGCGGGGTCGGCGTCCGGGTCGGCGGTGTGGGTCGCGGTGGGTTTCGTGAGCCGCTTGATGGCGCCGGTCGGCTTGTAGAAGGTGCCGTTCGCGGAGAGTTCGAGCCCGTCCACGACGTAGTGCACGCCCGGCTCGCGGACCGCCCGCGGGAACAGGACGCGGAACTCGCGCTCGTAGCCGGCGCTCACCGGCTCGACGCGGAGCTTGCCGCCGTCGCGCACGCAGCGCACCTCGACGCCGCCGCCGACCTCGTTCGTCGTGGGGAGCGACTGCGCCGAGCCGCCGCCGCTGCCGCGGGCGTTCAGGTCGTCGCGGCTGCGCGTGCGGCCCTGGTAGGCCTGGTCGCGGAGCGTCTTGCGGTCGGGAACGCTGAGCCCGCCGGCGGCGAAGCGGTCAGCGAAGTAATCGAGCTGCGCCGCCTCTTCCGCCAGATCGAACTCCTCGTCGAGCTGCTGTTGTCGCAAACCGTCCGCGGCGTCGCGCATGACCGCCTCGGCGTCCTTCGTCTTGAGTGCGTCGTACTGGCGGACGGCCTCCTCCTTCGCGGCGGCGACGCGCAGCCGGGCCGCCTGCCGCACCACGTCCACGTCGCGGACGGGGGCGTCCTTGTCCACCGGCACGGCGACGGTGAACACTCCCGTCGCGGGTTCGGTCCGCCCGTCGGCGGTGACGAGGTCGTAGGTGTAGCCCACCTCCACGAGCGGCAGCGCCTTCCGCCCGCGGCCCTGCGGCGGAACCTCGATCGCGACGCCGACGAGCTTGTCCTCCGCGGCGTACACGTCGCCGGCGCTCACCTCCAGGCCGGCGGTCGTCTCGCGGGTGGCGTAGCGGTTCACCACGTCCTTCACGACCACGCCGCTCCCCGCGGCGGGCTTGAGCGTGATGACGAGGTTCTGCACCGCGACGGACGTGAGCGTCTCGCCCTCAATCTGGAACACCTGGCAGGCGTCGTCGGGCGTTTCGATGTAGTAGAAGTTGCCGCCCGACGCCTCGGCCAGCTTCAGAAGCAGGTCTTCGTCGAAGTCGCGGCCGAAGCCGAGCGTCGTGGTGGAGATGTCGCGCTTCGCCCACTCGGCCGCTTGCTTCGCCAGCGCCTTAGGGTCGGTGGTGCCGACGTTCGCCTGGCCGTCGGTGAGGAGGAGCACGCGGCGGATGACGCGGCCGTCGCCGGCGGCGTGGTCGCGGACATGCTCGCAGCCTTCGACCCAGCCGCCGTGCAGGTTCGTCGCCCCGCCGGGGTTGATCGATCGGAGCAGCTTGCGGATCACGTCGTGCCGGTCGGCCGGCATCGGATCAACGACAGTCTTCACCCGGTCGTCGAAGACGACGACCGACACCTCGTCGCGGCCGTCGAGCTGGTTGACGAGTGTTTCCGCGGCAGCGACGGCCTGCTGGAGCGGCTTGCCGGACATCGAGCCGGAGCGGTCGATGACGACGCTGAGCGCCAGCGGCAGCCGCGGCCCCGGGCCGGCGAGGGCGCCGGTGCGCTCGACGCGGAACGTGAGGAGCACGTCGGCGGCGGTCGGCGTCTTGCCGGGTCTGAGGTGCGTCGTGAGGGCGAAGTGCGGCTGCAGCAGGGTGGTCATCGGCGGCCTCCCGGGGATGATGGAGGAGTATCCCCGGGCGCGGACCGCCGAGCAAGGTGCGAAGGTGGCTCACGGCACCGGCAGCACGACGCGGTAGCCGGTGTACGGGCTCGCCACGTCCGCGAACTGCGTCTGCGGGTCGGCGCGCTCGGCCTCCATGTCCGCGAACGTCAGCGGCGTGCGGAGGAAGTACGCCCGGCCGCGCAGCACCACCCGCGCCTGCGGCGCGAACGCCGCGCCGTCCACCGCCTGCGGCGGCTGACCGCGCCCGGGTATGATCGCGGCCGTCCACTCGCGGCCGTTGCCGGCCATGTCGAGAAGGCCGAGCGCGTTCGCGGTGCGGTCGGCGTCGGGGCCGGTCGCGGGGGCGGGCTCCTTCAACCCGACGCGCGCCGACCCGCCGGCGCGGAGCGGACCGGCGAGGCCGCCGCGGTCGTGGAAGCCGGCGGCGTAGTCCCACTCGTCCGGCGTCGGCAGGCGGCCGCCCATCGCCGCTGCAACGGTCGCCGCCTGATTGGCCGTCAGCTTCACCGCCGGCGCGGTCGGGCCGCCGGGTTGCTCGCGGTCCGGGTCCGGCACGCCGCCCGCCTTGCACGCCTCCTGGTGCAGCTGGTTCCACACCTTCGCCGCCGCGATGTAATACGGCGCCGGCGTCGTCGGCCCGCCGGTCGGCGCCACCAGCCGGAAGCGCATCGTCTCGGAGCCGCGCGTCAGCGTCACCCACTCGGGCGCCTGCCGGCCGTCCACGAGCGTCACGACCTCCGCCCCCGGCTCCGCGACGGCCCCCTCGGGAACGGCCGTCTCGCCGGCGCGCGACCCGCCCTTCCCCGCGAAGAAGCCGAAGTACACGACGAGCCCGAACGCCACGACGGTCGCGGCGACGGCGGGGATCAGCCACTTCGGCCGCGACCTCACGACCGTCGGCTGTGCGTCGCGGTAGACGACCGCGCGGCCTTCCGAATCGGCGAGGGCGACGGCGAACGCGGTGCAGGTCGGGAAGCGGTCCTCGGGCTTGCGGGCCATCGCCTTCCGCAGCACGGCGCGCTCGGCCTCGGGGATCACCTCCTCGAACGCGAACCGACCCTCGACGTGCGCCGCCATCACGCCGTCGGTGGCGAACGCGAACGGCGTCTTCCCCTGGCGCAGCTCGACGTAGGTGACCGCGAGCGCGTACTGGTCGCTGGCCGGGCCGCCCTCGCCGTTCCAGATTTCCGGGGCCATGAACGCCGGCGTCCCCGCGAAACTCACCGCTTCCACCGCCGCCGACTGCTGCCGCACCAGCCCGAAGTCGGCGACCTTGGCGTGCCGGTTCACCACCAGGATGTTGTCCGGCTTCACGTCGCGGTGCACGATCTGGTTCTGGTGGAGGTAGTCCAGCCCCTCCGCCGACTCGCGGAGGTACACCAGCAGCTCGTCCAGCTCGATGCCCGGCTTCCCCTCGGTCTGGCACTCCTTCATCCGCCCGCGGAGGGTGCCTTCGGCCAGCTCGGTGACGATGTACAGCTTGTTCGCGCCGACCCAGAAGTCTTCCGTCGCCAGCAGGTACGGGTGCCGCAGGTTCTTGATGAGTTCGAGCGATTTCAGCTCGCGCTTCGCGGAGTCCTGGTCGGCGGGCTGGTGGAGCACCTTCACCGCCTTCTCGATGCCGCTCGGGTTCTTGCGGGCCAGCCACACCTCGCCGAACGTGCCGCGGCCGAGCTGGCGCACCAGCTCGTACTGCTGCGCCACCGACACCACCGCGTCGGTGCGGTCCGGGTCGGTCATCATCTGCGACGGCTGCGGCGGGCCGGCGCGGGCCACGGTCCGCGTCGCGTCGGCGTTCGTGCCGGACGCGTCGACCGGGGGGGCGTTGCCGGTGTTCGCTTGCGTCTGGTCGGGCTGGTTCATGGGGCCGTCCGCGGGGGTGCGGTCATTCTAACCGGGCCGGAGCCCGGGGACGGCCGTCCCGTGGCTTTTCGCTACCCTGACCCCACATCCCCGAGGGCGTCCCCGATGCTCCGCGCCGCCGCGCTCGCCGTGCTGATCCTCGCCGCGCCCGCCGGCGCCCAACAGGCCGACCGCCGCGCGCGCGACGA
>DASPHQ010000248.1:0-2942 GCA_035629595.1 Urbifossiella sp.
CGACAGCCTCGGCCGGCCGCAACCGCTCGACGCCGCGAACCCGAGCCTGTTCCAACAGGCGGTGTCGGCCGCGCGGGCGAGCCGGCTCGGGCACAACCCGGAGTCGGACATCTTCTCCGACGAGGCGAAGTTCGTCCCGCCGCAGAACACCGCCGTGGCCTACCGCCGCGAGGTGTTCGAGCGGGTGGGGCTGTTCGACCAGAAGTTCGACGCCTGCGAGGACGTGGAGTTCAACCAGCGCGTCGAGGCCGCGGGGCTGACGTGCTACTTCACGCCGACGGTGAAGGTGGTGTACCACCCGCGGGCGAGCTTCCGGGCGCTCTTCTTCCAGCTCGGCCGCTACGGCCTGGGTCGCGCGCGGCTGGCGTTCAAGGCGCCGCGCTCGCTGACGCTGCCGGCGCTGGTGCCGCCGGCGTGGGCGCTGTGGGTGGTCGTCGGGGGGCTGCTGAGCCTCGCGGTGCCGTACCTGGGTTGGGTATGGGGTGCGAGTCTAGTGCTGTACGCGGCGGTGCTGCTCGGCGCGGCCGTGGTGCTGGGGCGCGGCAAGCCGGCGGGCGTGGCGGTGCGCGTCCCGGCGGTGATCGTCGGCATTCACTTCGGGTTCGCGTGGGGCTTCTTGAAGGAAGTGGGACGGCGCCTCAAGGGCTGAACGCCCGGGACGGCCGTCCCCGGGCTTTGCGATGCACATCACGTCCATTCATGGAAGGCAGAGCCGGCTTTCCTTCGTCATTGGTGGGTCATTCGTCATTGCGGTAAGCCATCCGCCGGCGTGGTTCGTACAATGTGTCTTTTACGGCCCCTCCACCGACGTGACACCATGACCGACCCCGACCCGACCCCGCCGCCGGAAGAAACCCCCGCGCCCGCCGAGCCGCCGAAGCCCGAACCCGTCGCCGAGTCGAAGTTCGCCGGCCTCGGCCTCGACGCCAAGCTCCTAGCGGCGCTCACCGCCCTCGGGTACGAGGAGCCGACGCCCATCCAGAAGCAGGCGATTCCGATCGTCCTCCAGGGGACCGACCTGGTCGGCCTCGCCGCCACCGGCACCGGCAAGACGGCCGCGTTCGCCCTGCCGCTCGTCCAGCGCCTCGCCGCCGGGGCGAAGGGGAAGCCGGCCGCGCTCATCCTCGTGCCGACGCGCGAGCTGGCGATGCAGGTGGCCGACGCCGTCCACAAGTACGGCCGGCCGTTCTCGACGCGCGTCCTGCCGGTGTACGGCGGCGCCGCGCTCGGCCAGCAGGCCCGCGCCCTCGAGCGCGGCGTCGACGTCGTCGTCGCCACCCCCGGCCGCGCCCTGGACTTCCTCCGCCGCGGCACCCTGAAGCTCGCCGACATCGCCGTCGTGGTGCTCGATGAGGCCGACGAGATGCTCGACATGGGCTTCGCCGACGACATCGAGGCCATCCTCGCGGAGACGCCGAAGGAGCGACAGACGATGCTGTTCTCGGCGACGATGCCGCCGCGGATCGAGGCCATCGCGCGGAAACACCTCCGCGCCCCGGCCACCGTCCGCGTGGCGCAGGAGCCCGTCGCCCCGGGCCAGATGCCGAAGGTCAAGCAGATCGCCTACCTCGTGCCGCGGCAGTACAAGGTGGCCGCGCTCGTCCGCGTGCTGGACGTGGACGCCCCCGAGGCGACGCTCGTGTTCTGCCGCACCCGGACCGAGGTGGACGAACTCGCCGAGACGCTCGCGGCCCGCGGCTACCGGCCGGAGGCGCTGCACGGCGGGCTGTCGCAGGAGCACCGCGACCGCGTCATGCGGATGTTCCGCTCCGGCACCGCGGACCTGCTCGTGGCGACCGACGTGGCCGCCCGCGGGCTCGACGTCGAGCACCTCACCCACGTCGTCAACTTCCACATCCCCGCCGAGGTGGGCATTTATGTCCACCGCATCGGCCGCGTGGGCCGCGCCGGCCGCGAGGGGACGGCGATCACCCTGGCGGAGCCGAAGGAGCACCGGCTGCTGAAGAACATCGAGCGGGTGACGAACCGCAAGATCGAGGTCGGCCGGGTGCCGACGGTGGCCGACCTGAAGGCCCGCCGCATGGAGCTGACGCGCGAGGCGATCCGCGAGGTGATCGAGGCCGGCCAGACGGACGCCTTCCGCGTCATCGTCGAGACGCTGTCGGCCGAGTTCGACGTGATGGACATCGCGCTGGCGGCGGTGAAGCTGGCCCACGACGCGGAGACGGGCGACGGCAAGGAGAGCGAGATCGAGATTCCCGCCCCGTTGCCGCCGCCGCGGGAGCGATTCCAGGCGCCGCCACGGCCTGCCGGCCGGTTCGACGGCCCGCGGCCGGGCGCCCCGTTCTACCCACAGGGGGCGCCGGCGTTCCGGCCCAACCCGGGCGGCCCGCCCGAGCGGGAGGAGCAGGGCGGTCCGCCGCGGCCGCAGCACCCGCGCCGCGGCGACGGCGGTCCGCCGAAGGCCCGGCTGTTCTTCAGCCTCGGCCGCGAGGCCGGCATCATGCCGCGCGACCTTGTGGGGGCGATTGCCAACACCGCCGGCGTTCCCGGCCAGGACATCGGCGCGATCGAGGTGACGGACCGGTTCTCGCTGGTGGAGGTGCCGGAGGACGCCGCCGACTACGTGGTCGAGTGCATGCAGGGGGTGCGGTTGCGCGGCCGGCCGGTGATGTGCCGTCGGGACCAGCGCGGCGGTGGCGGCGAGCGCGAGTATCGGCCCGGCCCCGCTCCGGGCGGCCCCGGCGGCTTCCGTCCGGGCGGCGGCTACCGACCGCAGGGCGGCGGCGGGTTCGGCGGCCCGCCGCCGGGTGGCGGAGGCTTCGGTGGTCCGCCGCCGCGCGGCGGGTTCGGCGGCCCGCGGCCGCGCCCGTGGGCGAACGACGAAGAGGAGTAGTCGGCCCGCTTACTCAGACGTGGATCATTGGTTCCAGGCGAGTGGGGGACCCAGTCCCAGAAGCATTGAGTCGTCTGGAAGAATC
>DASPHQ010000249.1:0-5890 GCA_035629595.1 Urbifossiella sp.
CCATCCAACCCAGGAAGCCGAGGGGCAGGTAGCGTTCCACCTGCCGGACGCCTAACCCTCCGTCACTCTTCCACCGCTCGGTGTAGTTTCCTGGCAAGGATGGCCGACTTGGCCTTCCGCGCCTTGGGACACGCCATGACCGACCGCGTCGCACTCCTCCGCTTGTCCGAGCTGACTCTCGTCGAGCGGAGCACCACAGCTGCGGCACTGCTTGCGACCGGCCTCCTCCGCCACCTCCACTCCGCCGCCTTCCCGCCCCCGGGTGGCGAGCCCCTGCTGCTGACCCTCGTCCCGGTCCACCGGGTCGAGGGCGACCCCGCCCCGACCTACCACGCCGAGTACATCGGCCGCACCGCCACCCGCCTGCTCCCGATGCCGGCGACCGTCCGGCTCCGGGTGGTCGTCGTGGACGGCCGCCCCGACCCGTTCCGGCTGACCATCCCGGTGACGGTGTGGCCGTCGGCCGCGGCGATGCTGACGTGGTGGGGGCTCGTCTGCCTGGGGATCGTCGGGATCCGGTGGCGGGACCCGCTGGCACACAGCGCCTCCGTCTGGGACGTCATCCCCCAACTCGGGGCGGACGGCCCTTTCCTCCTCCAACTCATTCTGCTCGGCGTAGTCGTCTTGGGCATTCTCCGACTGGTCGGGTGGGCGCTGACGTTTGCCGACCCTGGAAGGGACGATGCTTGATTGCTCGTAGCTGGCATGCCGCAGCACGGCAGCAGCGACCCACACTCGAAGCCGGTTGGACTGGCTGGTAGCCCGCCTCCGCACAACCCGCATGAGCTGCCCACCTGCGAGAGTTTGCTGAGCCGGCAAGGTGACCGCCGATTGCCCTGCCGGCGAGGTTGCGCAGAATACTCACACGCTCAAGTCACCCGGCACGGACGGCCACCCCACCACCGCCGCCCGGAACCCCCGCCATGGCCGCCCCCTCGACCCGGGCCGTCGTCCGCGACATCCTGTCCTCGAACCTCGCCCTGACCGCCGACGAGGTCATCACCCGGGCGAAGGCGAAGGGGGTCAAGGCCCCGGACGACGCCATCCGGACGACCGTCCACACCCTCCGCAAGCGGCTCAAGAAGAAGGCCTCCGTCCTGGCGGCTCCGAAGCCGGCCGTGGCCACGGCCTCACCTCCGAAGAAGCCGGCTCCCGCGGCAAAGCCGGGGGTCGCCGCGAAGCCCGCGAGGAAGGCAGCGTCGGCGCCGAAGGCAGCCCCGCCTCCGAAGCCGGTCGCTGCGGCGGCCCAGCGGACGGCCGCCCCGTCGGCCTCGTCCGCGGTCCGGGCCATCCTGTCGGCCGACCTGGACCTCCCGGCGGACGCGGTGATCGCGCGGGCCAAGGCGAGGGGCGTCACGGCCCCGGACGCGAGCATCCGTAACGCGGTCCACAACGTCCGGAGCGAGCTGAAGCGGGACGCGGCGAAGCCGGCGACGGCCGCGACGGTTGCTGCCGGCCCTCCACCCGCCCCCGCGGCCCGCACCGCGACCCCGCCGCCCGGGGCCGATGTGGCCGGCGTCCTGGCGAACGTGGCCCAGGTCCACGCCGCGGTGGCCGCGTGCGGCGGTGTCGAGCAAGCACGACAGGTCGCTGAGGCGGTTCGGGCGTGCGGCGGGGCGGAGGCGTTCGGGAAGTACCTGGACCTGGTCGCCGGAATCCGAGCCCCCGGCACGGGGGCGTAACTGCCGAGTCGAGCGGAGTTGCCTCGCCGGGCCGCGGGCCGAGGTGGAGCATCGCTGCCGCCCCCGGCCCACCGCCCGGTCGTCCTCAGCAGCACCTCCAGGTCGTGCCGGGCCGGGCTCCGGGTCGGCCGCCGGCACCGCCCGGATCGCCGACGACGGCTCGGCGGCACCGCCCCCGGCCTTCACCAGCACCTGCATCACCGCCGTCGGTGGGGCCACCTGGTTGTGCCGGACGGAACCTCGTCCGCCACGTTGGCTCCGTCTATCCTGGATCGCAGTACCGCCGTTGCCCGTCCTCGCGGCCCCGACGGCCCGGCGCGTATCCGCCCGGGCTGCCTCGGCAAGCAAGTCCCCGGACCGTGGCGGTACCCCGGGTCGCCCCGCGGAGGGCGACGAGGTCATCCACATGACACGACTGGCGATCCTCGGGCCGCTCCTCCTGGGTGGGTTGGCCGCGCTCGCCGCGGTCGGACTGGGCCGCGCCGGGGGTGGGCCGCGCCCCACCCCGGCCGGGCCGGCGGTGGTCCGACACGTCAAGGTCTACGCCGAGCCGGGGCGGTTCGGCGGGTGGCCGGCCAACCACGGGCTGTGGGCCTGGGGCGACGAGATCCTCGTCGGGTTCAGCGCCGGGTACGCCCGGGACAACGGCCCCGGCCGGCACGCCATCGACCACGGCCGGCCGGAGGAACACCTGCTCGCCCGCAGCACCGACGGGGGCGCGACCTGGGCGGTCGAGAACCCGGCCGCCGGCGGCGCCCTCGTCCCGGCCGGCAAGGCCCTGCACGGCGTCCCCCCGCCGGGTCTCAAGGAGCGGCCGTGGCGGGACTGCCCCGGCGGGATCGACTTCACCCACCCCGACTTCGCCCTGACCGCCCGGATGACCGACACCGGGTCCGGGCCGTCCCGGTTCAACTACTCGACCGACCGCGGCAAGACCTGGGACGGCCCGTTCCGGCTGCCGCTGTTCGGCCGGAAGGGGGTGGCCGCCCGGACCGACTACCTGGTGACCGGGAAGAGCGCGTGCCTGCTGTTCCTGACGGCGGCGAAGGCGGACGGGCGCGAGGGGCGGGCGTTCTGCGCCCGGACGGCCGACGGGGGCCGGACGTGGGAGTTCGTCGGGTGGATCGGGGGCGAGCCGGCCGGGTACGCGATCATGCCGTCCACCGTCCGGCTCGGCCCCGACCGTCTGCTCACCGCCGTCCGCTGCCGGGAGGGCGCGAGGCACTGGATCGACACCTACCGGTCGGGGGACGGGGGCAAGACGTGGGCCCCGGACCTCCCGGCGGCCGTGCCCGACACCGGGGAGGGGAACCCCGCCAGCCTGGTCCGGCTGCGGGACGGGCGGGTGTGCCTGACGTACGGCCACCGGGCCGAGCCGTTCGGCATCCGCGCCCGGCTGAGCCGGGACGACGGCCGGACGTGGGGCCCGGAGGTCGCGCTGCGGTCGGACGGCGGGGGCCGGGACGTCGGCTACCCGCGGAGCGCGCAACGGCCGGACGGGAAGGTGGTCACCGTGTACTTCTTCCACGACACGCCGGCCGGGGACCGGTACGTCGCGGCCACGATCTGGGATCCGGGCGATGGCACAAGGTGAGCATCACTGCCCACGGGCCACCGCCCAGGCCTCCGCAGCAGCACCCCGAGGTTGTGCCGGGCCGGGCCGCGCCCCGGGTCGGCCGTCGGCACCCTGTTCGTCGGTTCGACGAGCCGATGTACGACGCCATCGACACGGCCGTCGCCCCCCTGCTCGAAGAGTGGTGGTGAGATCCTGACTACCCCAACTTCGCGCGGGCGACTCGAAATGAAACCCCAACGGGTTGTGGTGTGTAAGGCGGGGGCGTCGGGCGTTCCGATCACGACGACATGGCAGGCCTTGGTCCCCCGGGAAATGGAATTGCGTCACACCCGTTGGAGGTGTGAAATAGGGCGAGACGTTCGTCGCCAACCGCCGCCCGCCCACGACCCGGGACGCCGCACCCGTCGCCGAGTTCGACGCCCACGAGCCGAAGCGCGGAGCCATGTCCGAGACCATCACGCCGAGCCTGCTCGAACGGGTGCGCCACCAGGACGCGGCCGCGTGGCACCGCCTCGTGCTGCTGTTCACGCCCGTCGTCTACCAGTGGGTCCGCCGCGGCGGCGTGGCCGAGGCGGACGCCGCCGACGTGGTGCAGGACCCCTTCGTCGGCGTTCTGCACAGCGTCGTCGAGTTCCGCCGCGACTACGACGGGGCCACGTTCCGCGGCTGGCTCCGCCGCATCACCCAGCACAAGGTCCGCGACTTCTTCCGCCGCCGGGCCGACGGCCCGGCCGCGGAGGGCGGCTCCGCCGCCAACGTCCGCCTCCAACTCCACGCCGACCTGGCGCCCGACGACGCGGCCGAAGAGACCGACGAGACCGACAGCCAGAGCCTCGTCCGCCGCGGGCTGGAGCTCATCCGCGACGAGTTCGAGCCGCGGACCTGGCAGGCGTTCCAGGCCGTCGGCGTGGACGAGCGGCCGGCCGCCGAGGTGGCCGCCGAGCTGGGCATGTCCGTGGGGGCCGTGTACGTCGCCAAGAGCCGCGTCCTCAAGCGGCTCCGCGAGGAGTTGAACGGCCTCGTCTGACCTGACCGACCGATCGTGTACGGCCGCCGCGATAAGCCCGGTGGGGGCCGCACCGGATCGTTCCTCGCGGCGGGCGGGGATTCCGCGTTCGGACCCGTGAGGCGCGCCGCCGATGGTTCGAAACGACTGCCCCGCCCCGCACGTCCTGAGTGCCTTCAACCTCGGCCTGCTCGACGACGGGGAGATCGAGACGGTCGGCGCACACCTCGACGACTGCCCCGCCTGCCGCGGCCGACTCGCCGACCCCGCCCCCGCCGATCCGGTGTGCCGGCTCGTCCGCCGGGCCGATCAGGCCGAGGCCGAGACCCCGGAAGCCGGTCTGCTGCGCGCCGAGGAACTCGTCGGACGGCTCGACGCCGACTCGACGGCCCGGACGCGCGGAGGAACCTCCGTCGCGGGGCCGCCCCCGCACGCCGACCTGGCGGCCGAGGCGGGCGAGGTGCTGGCCCCGCCGGAAGCGCCGGGCGAGATCGGCCGGCTCGGGCCGTTCCGGGTGCTGGAGGTGATCGGGTGCGGCGGCATGGGCGTAGTCTTCCGGGCCGCCGACCCGCGCCTCGGCCGCACCGTCGCGGTGAAGGTGCTGCGGCCGCACGCCGCCCGGCAGCCCGAGTTGCGCGACCGGTTCCTCGCCGAGGCGCGGGCGGTGGCGGCGGTGCGGCACGACCACGTCATCCCCATCTACGAGATCGGCGCGGCGGCCGGCCGGCCATACTTCGTCATGGCGTTCGTCGAGGGCGGTACGCTCGCCGGGGAGCTGGCCGCCGGGCCGCTGGAGCCGCGGCGGGCCGCCCGGCTGATGCGCGAGGCGGCCGAGGCCGTCGCGTTCTCCCGCGCCCGCGGCATCGTCCACCGCGACCTGAAGCCCGGGAACGTGCTGCTCGACGCCGCCGGCCGGGCCGTCGTCACCGACTTCGGCCTCGCCAAGCGCACCGACCTGGGCGACGCGGACGTCACCCTCGCCGGGCAGGTGATGGGCACGCCGAACTACATGCCCCCGGAGCAGGCGCAGGGCCGCGGGGCCGAGGTCGGGCCGCCCGCCGACGTGTACGCGCTCGGGGCGACGCTCTACGCCCTGCTCACCGGCCGCCCGCCGTTCCAGGCCGCGACGCCGCTCGAGACGCTCCGCCAGGTGGTCGAGCTCGACCCCGTGCCGCCGCGGGCGGTCAACCCGGCCGTGCCGCGCGACCTCGACACGGTCTGCATGACGTGCCTGCGGAAGGAGCCGGCGAACCGCTACCCGTCGGCGGCAGCCGTGGCCGACGAGCTGGGGCGGTACCTCGACGGCAAGCCGATCCTGGCCCGGCCGGTGGGCCGCCTCGAGCGCGCCCGCAAGTGGGCGCGGCGGAACCCGGCCGTGGCCGCGTCGCTGGCCGGCGTCGTCGGCGTCTTCCTGGCGGCGTTCGCGCTGGTCACGTGGAGCTACCTGCGGGCGGACCAGGCCCGGGAGGACGAGGCCGGGCAGCGGCAGACGGCCGAGGCGAACGAGCGGGCCGAGCAGTGGGGCCGCTACCGGGCGAACATCGCCGCCGCGTCCGCGGCGCTACGGCTCCAGAACAGCGGGGCCGCCCGCCGCGCCCTCGACGACGCCCCGCCGGAACACCGCAA
>DASPHQ010000250.1:0-2614 GCA_035629595.1 Urbifossiella sp.
GCCGGGCGCGAGCGCCGTGATCGCCGCCGTGCCGGTCGCGCCCCCGACGGGGTCGATGGCGTAGCGCACGCCGCCGGGCACGGCCGCGCGCACCTGTTCCTCGACAGGGCCGTCGCCTTCCACGATCACGGCATCAGCCCCAAGCGCCGTCAGCTCGGCGACCTGTTCGCGGCGCCGCACCACATTCACCGTGCGAAAGCCAGCGCGCTTGCCGAGCCGGATCACCATCTTCCCGAGGTTGCTCCCCGCGGCAGTTTGCAACAGCCACTCGCCGGCCGGCACCTTCAGCACGTTGCGCGTCATGGCAATTGCGGTGGCCGGGTTCACGAAGAACGTCGCGGCCTGATTGTCCGGCAGGTCGTCGGGCACCGGGATCACCTGCCGTGCCCGGGTGACGGTGTACTCGGCCCAGTTGCCGACGCGGTCGTTGATGACCGCCACCCGCTTCCCCTTCCGCAGCCAGCCGAGGACGCCGCCGCCGCTCGCCTCCACGACGCCGACGCCCTCGAACCCCGGCGTCGCCGGCAGGTTCGGCTTCAGACCGTACTTCCCTTCGACGTACATGAGGTCGGACGGGTTGACGGGGCTGGCGAGCATCCGCACCAGCACCTCGCCGCGGCGCGGCTCCGCGGCCGGCACCTCGCGCAGCTCCAGCACCTCGGCGGGGGGGCCGGTCCGGTCGAACACGACGGCGTTCACGCGGGCACTCCTGGGGGTGCGGGGTGTTTTACGTTACAATCGCTCGAAAGCCCGGAGTTGCCGCGTGTCCGACTTCCTCGACCAGTTCTGGCAGGACATCGCGGGGTGGCTGTTCCTCCTCCAAGTCGTCATCACCGTCGGCACCCTGATGTCCGTGCTCCACCTGAAGCGCGAGCCGATGTCGGCCATCGCGTGGAGCCTGGCGGTGATCCTGCTGCCGGTCGTCGGGCCGCTGATGTTCTTCGTGTTCGGCTACCAGACGATTACCCGGCCGATCAAGCGAAAGCGCTTCCGTCGGAGGAAGTACCGGTCGCTGGCGACGGGCGTGCCGCCGGAGGCGAAGCCGGGCGTTGGCCCCACCTCGCCACCCGAGGTGCCGCATCGCTGGGAGGTGCTGGCGAGGCTCGCCCACCATCCGGACGGCTTTCCCGTCACCGCGGGCAACCGAGTCGAGCTGTACCACCTCGGCGAGACCGCCTACGACGCCATGCTCGCGGCCATCGGGGCGGCGAAGCACCACGTCCACATCGAGTTCTTCATCTTCCGCCCCGACGACTCCGGCCGCCGGTTCGTCGCCGCGCTCGTCCACGCCGCCCGCCGCGGCGTCGAGGTGCGGTTCCTCTACGACTCTCTCGGCTCGTACTTCCTGAGCCGCCGCCTGTTCCAGGCGCTGGTCGCCGCGGGCGGCAAGGTGACCGGCTTCCTGCCGCTGCTCAACCCGCTCTACCGGTTCCGCGTCAACCTGCGGAACCACCGGAAAATCCTGGTCGTGGACGGCCGCGTGGGGTTCACCGGCGGGCTGAACATCGGCGACGAGTACGTCGGAAAGGTGGCGCGCTTCGGCCACTGGCGCGACACCCACCTCCGCCTCGAAGGGCCGGCCGTGGAGTCGCTGCAGCGGGTGTTCCTGGAGGACTGGCACTTCGCCACCGACGAGGCCGCACGGGGACCAAAGTATTACCCGGACCACGCCCCACACCCGGGGACGAGCCTCGTCCAGATCGTTCATTCCGGCCCCGACACGGAGTACAAGGCGGTCCGTGAGACGTACTTCGCCGGCATCCTGCGCGGGCGGAAGCGGGTGTGGATCGCCAGCCCGTACTACGTCCCCGACGCCGGCGTCCGCGACGCCCTGATGCTCGCCGGCCGGTCCGGGGTGGACGTGCGGCTACTGTGCCTGTTCCGGCCCGACCACTGGGTCGCGTACCTCGCGGCCCGGTATTACTGGCCCGAGCTGCTCGCGGCCGGGGTGAAGGTGTACCAGTACGGTCGCGGCATGATGCACAGCAAGTACATGCTCGTGGACGGCGAGTGGGCGTCCGTCGGCAGTGCGAACCTGGACAACCGCAGCCTGCTGCTGAACTACGAGGTGAACGCCCTGGTCTACGACCCGAAGGTGGTCGCCGAGTTGGAGGAGGAGTTCCTCAACGACCTGGAATGGTCGGTGCGGATCGACCCGGACGTGTTCGCCGCCCGCCCCGCGGTCGCCCGGCTGGCCGAGAACGCCGCCCGACTGCTGTCCCCGATCCTCTGACGACGTATCCTGACCCGGCCCGACGGAGGACCGATGTGGATCAGTTGTGGGCGCCGTGGCGCTCGTCCTACGTGACCGCGGAGAAGCCGAAGGACGACGGCTGCTTCATCTGCCGCGGCGTGTCGGAGACGACGGACCGGGCCAACCTCCTCGTCCACCGCACGGACCTCTCGGTCGTGCTGCTCAACCGCTTCCCGTACAACAACGGCCACCTGCTGATCGCCCCGAAGCGCCACCGCGGCCGTCCGGCCGACCTCACCGACGCCGAGCTGCTCGACCTCCAGCTCGTGCTCCGCGACATGCTGGCAGTCCTTGAACGGCGGATGACGCCGGACGGGTTCAACGTCGGCCTCAACCTCGGGGCCGCCGCCGGGGCCGGGC
>DASPHQ010000251.1:0-2552 GCA_035629595.1 Urbifossiella sp.
GCCGAACCCTGCGTTGCAGCTGACCCCGCCCTCAAGGCCGGGCGCGGCAGCTGAACTTTACGTTCGGCGGCGGAAGAGTGGGTCGCGGGGCTCGGGAGCGTTACAAGCCCTTTTCGTCGCCGTCCATGCGGCACGGGACCGGTGAGGAGGCATTGCATGCGTCTGGGCTCCTCCCGCCAGCCGGCGTACCTCGGGTGCGCCATCGCCGCTGCCCTGGTGGCCGCGGACGCCCGGCCGGCGACGGCGAAGCTGCTCGAGGCGCGCGTCCTCCAGGCCGGCGAAGTCCGCCTCCGGGCCGAGTTCGGTGTCCCCGATACGGCGCCCCCGGCCGAGATGTGGCAGCGGCTGGACGGGCTGGAGTTCCGGGCGGCCGGCCCGCTCGGGGACGACCCGGCCGCCGCGGAGGTGACCCTCGACGGGGTACGGGTGGTGGTCGCGTGGGTCGGGCGGACGGAGGCGGAGGCCGAGGTCGGCCGGCTCCGGGTGGTCCGAGTGGCCGAGTCGGCCGACCGGTGGCGGCTGGCCGGCGACGAGGTGGCGCGGGCCGGCCGGGCGGCCGGGCTCGACCCCGGGTCGGACGCCTCCGGGGTGGTTGGGTGGTGGATATGGGCTGGGGTGGCCGCGGTGGCCGCCCTGGGCGGTGCGGCGTGGTTGATCGTGTGGCTCAGCCGCCGCCCCCGCCACCCGCCACGGGACGGCTAGGCGGCCGAACCCCACGCTGCAGCAGACCGCCGGCTCATTCGCGCTTTCCAGCGGTCTCGCGGGGTCGGTGCGTGGTACGATCCCAGGCGGCTGCTGAGCTTTTTGTTCGGCGACCGGAGAGGTAGCCATCGGCCCCGACACTCGTGAGATGAGAGCATGTCCCCCGCAAAAAAATGGGTTTCGGAGAACTGGCGACCCGTCGTGGGGGTTATCGTCGTTGTCGTTGGTGCTGCCGTTCTCAACAACACGTTTCTCCGAATCGTCGTGTGGCCCGTCGCGGTCGTCGTGATCTTCGCGATGTTTCGCGACCCCATCGTGTCTTTACTGCGAGAGTCGAGGAACTCCCCGATTCTCGGATTCCATAGCCGAGACCGGAGACACCTCTTCGTTGGCATCCTCATCGTACTCGTGGTTCTCGCCATCTGGTGGTTCGGTCAAGTGTGGATCGAGAACGCCTTTCCGATCTCTGAGGGTACATCCCAGCAGATCGTCCAGGGCGCGTCGGCCGACGGAAAAGAAAAGGAGGGTGAGAAGGCAGACGCGATATGGCAACGTCGCGGTCAGTTCGGTGACATGTTCGGTGCAATCACTTGCATACTCGCGGCACTGAGCTTGGCGTTCGTCATCTACGGCATTTTCCTCCAGGTGAGCGAGGCGAGCAAGCACAACGAGATCACGAAGTGGGTGACCAACTACACCTACCTTCTTGACGCCAAAAAGCTCATCACCGATCACCCCGAAGTTCTGGAACTCCACGGTCTACCGAAAGACTTGCACACACAACTGAAGGTTACGCCGGCTCAAGTGGCCTATGTCGTGATCGACCTGAAGGCCGCAGACCTATACTATCGCCTCGACGGTAGTGACCCGGTCAAGCTGACGGATTATCGCCGGAAGATGCTAGTAACTCCTCTCTACCGTACAATTGCAAAAGAGTGTGTCGTCGCCGGTACGTTGCTACCCTCGAGTCCGTTCATTAAAGCTCTTCGCGAAGAACTCGGGATTCCAGATGAGGTCGCGGTTCCTTGATACTGTGGGGCGGGGCGAGAACGCCGAACTAGGCGCTGCAGCAGACCGGGGCCGCATGTTCGCTTTCTGGGATGTGTAGCTCCCTGAGCGGCCCCGGCTGCTGAGCTTGTTGTTCGGCGGCGGAGGTGACATGCCAACGGCCGACCAGCACATTGCGATACCGTGCCGCTGCAACCGGGTCGTGGCCTGGGCTGTCCTGGTCGCGATCCTCGCCGGTGGTGCCCTGTGTGTGTTCCTCAGCGTCAATCCCCCCTGGCGCGTGCGGGTCTACGTCACGAACCTCCCGGTCGGCACGCACTACGCCAGCTTGGTCACGGACACCGGCGGAACCCTACGCAACATGGAGTGGTCGCCACCGTCGGAGATCGTGGTGCCCTTCACCATGCACCCGGCCGCCTCCGTCTGGAGTTTCCACGACCCGGATCACCCCACGGTGGACTGGCACGCTTACGTCCGGTGGCAGCCGGGCGAGCGCCACGGTGTGGTGACCCGGCATACGGACGGCACGTGGCGGGTCAGCTGGTTCGGGGCTGAGGCGGTGCCGGTCCGGGGGCAGCGGTGGCTGCTCGGGGGTGGCGAATCCACCTTCGATGTGGCGGCGGGGCAGACGGTCCCCCTAGCCGCAGAGCAAGTGCGGGCGCTCGGGCTGGACACAATCGCGGGGCCGGACTGATCGGTGGCCCGCCGTTCCAGGAACTTCCGAGAGCGTTGAGGGTGGCGGAGGGGCGAGTTGACGCTCCGGGAGCGTCGGCGTGAGCGTGCGGCGCGCACCGTCCCCGGCGTCTCGCGTGAGACGGGGTGAAGGGTCGTGCTGGCGGTCG
>DASPHQ010000252.1:0-7923 GCA_035629595.1 Urbifossiella sp.
CTGTCACAGTTGTGGCGGGGCCGGAACCGCAGGAACTCGGCCGTCGTCACCTCCCGGGCGCCGACCGCGAACGACCGCCCGATCCGCCTCGGTCGCTGGCCCTCGTCCGACTTGTTCCGCCCCGGCTCGGTCGGCGGCGACCCCCAGAGGAACGTGACCGGCCCCCGCACCAGGGTGAACGTCCGCCCCTCCCGGTCGACGAACCAGTCCTTCCCCGGCGCGGGCGGGGCGGCCGCCTTCGCCAGCGCGGCGTCGGCCGCGGCCACCTCGGCCGCCTTCCCCCACCGCTGGCGGAGGAGCCAGTCGATCGCCCCGTGCAGCCCCGGGTCCGGGTGGTCGCGGTAGAGGCCGAGCAGCTCGGCCGAGAGGAACTCGCGATCCTCCGCCGGCACCCGCCCGGGCGGGTACTCCCCCAGCGCCAGGAGCAGCGCCCGCCGGGCCGACACGTCGGGCTCCGCCCGGAACCGGCGGACGAGCACGGCCGGGTCGGCCCCGACCCCCGCCGCCCGGTGGATCAGGTAGCTCCGGTCGGTCGGGTCGGGCGAGTGGCGGAACAGGGGCCAGGCCGGCTCGGCCTCGCCGGCCGCGAGCAGCGCCGCCGCCGCGTTCGCCCGCCGGGCCGCCTGGGCGGCGGCGGCCGCGTCGGCGGCCGCCGGCCGGTGCCAGACGGACGCCGCCAGGTCGGCCCCGGCCACGCTCACGGCCGCCGGCCGCCACCCGGCCGCCGCCAACTCCCGCGCCCGGGCCAGGTGCTCGGTCGCCGACAGGCCCGCCGGTCGCTCCTGCGCGAGGTCCAGGCCGCCGTGCCAAATATCGACGTAGTTCGGCCGGCCGTCCGCGAGTTGCCGCACCGCGACATCGACCGCCGTCCGGTCGGGCAAGGGCGTCCGGTAGTCCGCCTCGGTCGGCGACCCCCGGACGGTCCACACCTCGGCCCGACCCCACACCTCGGAGTACCACGCCCCGCCGTCCGGTGCCGTCACCGCCTGAACGGCGAGCGGCCCGAGGCCCGCGGCCTTGAACGTATTGCGGATGGGTTTCAGGTCGGCTACGGCCGTCCCGGCGTGCCACCTGGACACCAGCGTTCCGTTCGGGGCCGCCTCCCATACGGCGGCGAAGCGGAGGCCCGGGTTCGAGTCGGCGGCCGGCGGGTCGCCCGGCCGCGGCCGGGCCGTTGCATCCACCCACCCGGCCACGTCGACCGGTTGGAACCCGGCGGCTCGCGCCCGGTCGTCGGCCGTCCGGAGTCCGTACCCGGTCAGCCCCGTCGCCGCCCGCCACGCCACCCCGTCCCGCCGCCACAGGGCGGCCACCTTCACCCCGTCGGGGGTGAGGTACGGGCGCACCCGCACCGGCCGGTACCCGCACGGCCCGAGGGCGTCCGCCAACTCCTCGAACCCGGCGAGCGGCAGCGCCTGGGCGAGGACGAAGCGGTCGTGGACGAACCCCTGGCCCGCCTCGGCCGCCGCCCGCGCCGCGGCCGGGACCGGCGCCCACGCCGGGTCGGGCGGGGCGTCCTTCCAGACCGACCCGGCGGGGAGCCGCGCGAGTTCGGCCCGCAGGAGGGGGACGACGGCCGCGCGGTTGGCCGCGAGCGCGTCCGCGATTCGGGCGTGGTGCCGGGCGTCCACCGTCACGGCCAGCTCGGCCAACTCGGCCGGTCGGTCCGAGGCGAACCGGGCGAGGAGGTGGGCCGCAACGTCGGCCGCGCTCACCGCCGCCGCCAGGTCGGACGCCCCGAGCCGGCCGGCCTCGGTCCGCTCCCGGGCCGCGTGGTACCGCTCCACCAGCGGGGGCGTCAGGACCGCCCGGACCGGTTCCAGAGCCCGCGCCCACACCCCGACCTCGACCGGGTTCGCCAGGACCGCGGCGTCTGCCACGGCGGGGGCGACCGTCGCCCACCGCGCGTCGTTCGGAGTCAGCCCGGCCAGGGCGGCCGCGGCCCGCAGCCGCCGCCCCGGGTCGGCGGCCTCGTCCGCCAGGACCGCCCACAACGGCAGGGCCGTCGCCCCGGCGTGCGGGGTCAGCGCGTCGCGGATCGTGAGCAGTTCCTCGGGGCGGCAGGCGGGAAGGTAGGCCGTCAGTTCCGCCGCCCGGTCGGGTTCGTCCGCCAGGAGCGCCAGCCGGGCGTGGAGCCCCGGCTTCGAGCCGACCGGGGCGGCGGCCATCTCCCGGAGCCGCGGGAGAGTCAGGTCCGCCACCACCGTCAGGTCCTCGACCACCCGCGGCACCCCGGCGGTATCGACCGCGGCCAGCTCCCGGACCAGCGCGTCGGCCCGGACCGCCCGTTGGTTCTCCCGCGCCTCCGCTTCCGCCCGGGCGAACGTCTCCCGGACCTGCAACCCGGCCGCTACCGACCCGACAAGAACGAGGACGGCGGCGGCCGCCACCGTCGCCCGGCCGGGGTTCCGCCGGGCCCACTTCCACACCCGCTCCGCCGCCCCCACGGGCCGGGCGGCGATCGGCCGGCCGTCGAGGAAGGCGCGGAGGTCGGCGCCCAGGGCGTCGGCCGTCGGGTAGCGGCGGCGCGGGTCCTTCTCCAGGCACTTCAGGCAGATCGTGTCGAGGTCCCGCGGGATCGCCGGGTCGGACTTCCGGGGCGGGCTCGGCTCCCGGTTCAGCACCTGCTCGATGGTGGCCATCGCCGTGTCGCCCAGGAACGGCGGGCGGGCGGTGAGCAGCTCGTACAGGATCGCCCCCAGGGCGTACACGTCGGTGGGGGTGCCCACCTCCCGCGTCCGCCCGCCCGCCTGCTCCGGGCTCATGTAGCTCGGCGTGCCCATGACCGCCCCGGGCGCGGTCATGTCCGACGCCCCGATGCGGGCCAGCCCGAAGTCCGCCACCTTCGGCTCCCCGGCGGGCGTCAGCAGGACGTTCGCCGGCTTCAGGTCGCGGTGGACGATCCCCTTGGCGTGCGCGGCGGCGACCCCGTCAGCGAGCTTCGCCACCAGGGCGGCCGCGGCCCGCGGGGCCGGCCGCCCGTCCCGGGCGAGCCGCGCGGCGAGCGTCCCGCCGCCGACGTACTCGAGGGCGAAGAACGGCATGTTCTCGTGGGTGCCGGCCTCGTACACGGCGACGACGTGCGGGTGGTCGACGGCGGCGACGGCCTCGGCCTCGACCAGGAAGCGGACCCGGGCGGCCGGGTCGTGGTACTTCCCGCCGAGGATCATCTTGATCGCGGCCGGGCGGTTCAGCCGGAGGTGGCGGGCCTTGTACACCACCCCCATGCCGCCGCGGGCGACCTCGCCTTCGACGGCGTACCCAGGGATGTCCGGCAGCACCCCCGGTGCGTCCGCCGCGGCCCCGGCCGGCACGCCCACCCACGTTCCGAGGTGGGACGACGCGGAGTCGATCCCCTCGGCCGGGCCGAGAAGCGAGTCGGTGGAACCCGGGCGGGCGGGCGGCGCCCGGGTCAGCTCCCCCGCCCCCGGGGCGGGGAGCCCGGCCGGGTCGGCGGGCAGCCCCCCGGCCGCCGAATCGAGGGCCGGGCGTTGGTGGCGGCCGACGGGCTCCGGGTGGGAGCGTTCCCGGTCCGGTTCGTCGGGGGGGAGGGCGGTCATGGGGGACTGTACGCGGTCGTTGGCGCGGGTCGGGGTGATGATACCCGCACGACCCCGCGACCGCTACCGCCCGGCCGGCAATAGCCCGCGCTCTCCGCCCCGGTCGTGAGGCGCGACACCGGGGTGGCGGGTGAGGCCGAGGCCGAACTGCAGGGTCGGATTCGGACCACTCTTCTGGGCGGAGAATGCGGGCGTACTCGGGCCGAGCGAGCAGACGTGGTCGGGGCGGCGTGGAGCCTGATCGCGCTCACCCACCGCCGCTCCTCACCTTAGCGGCACCCGCCACGCGTGGCGGATCGCCAGGGGGTGGTAGCGAACGGGTGTCCTGGCCGCGGATCGGGGCGTGGGCGATTCGGAGAGTTGCGGGCCGGGGCCGCGGCGGCCGGGGGCGTCGTCTCGGACGGGAGCACCCGTTGTGAGTGGGCTCGGCCGCCTTCAGTCCGCGCCGTTCCCCTTCACGAACGTGTTGAATCCTGCAGTGTAGACCCGCCGACGCGCCTTTTCGGACGCAATCCTTCCCCGCTGTGAGCCGGTGACGAACGCAAGCTCGGGGTGATAAGCCCTGGTTGCGACATCACGTCCGGGTGGTTAAGCTCGACTCTGGTTCCTCCATAACCAGTCGGGAGCCGAGCGATGGAGATGATGATCCTGCGCCGCCGTGGCGGCGGGGGCGGGTTGGAGGCGACCAACATCCCGGTGTCGGCCGGCCCCCGCCTCGAGGCGCTGGTGCAGGACCTCCCGCCGAGCAGCGTCCGCGACCTCCACCGCGACGACGACGTGCTCGGGGCCGCCCAGCCGATGCCCCTCACGCTCATCCAGCCCGTCGCGCACGCCACCACGGCTGCCGCGGCGGCGGACGGGGTCGCGTGGGGCATCTCGGCCGTCGGGGCCGCGAGCTCGCCGTTCACCGGCAAGGGGCTGACCGTCGCCGTCCTCGACACCGGGATCGACGCCGCCCACCCGGCGTTCGCCGGGGTCGAGGTCGTAGCCCGGAACTTCACGACGGCTGGGGGAGAGGCCGATGTTACCGACACGCATGGCCACGGCACCCACTGCGCCGGCACCATCTTCGGCCGGGAGGTGAACGGGACGCGGATCGGCGTGGCCCCGGGCGTGACGCGAGCCGTGATCGGCAAGGTGCTCGGCCCCGGCGGAGGTTCGACGGGGACGCTGGTCTCCGCGATCAATTGGGCGATCGAGAAGAAGGCGCAGGTCGTCTCCGTGTCGCTGGGGATGGACTTGGTCGGGTTCCGCGACCGGCTGACGCAGGACGGTATGCACCCGAAGCAGGCCACGTCGACCGCCATGCGTGTGCTGATCGACAACGTCCGGTTCTTCGACAAGTTCGGCAACATGCTCCGCTCGGGCGGCGGATTCGGCCGCGGCGCGCTGGTCGTCGCCGCGTCGGGGAACGAGAGCGACCGGTTCGGCGACGCTCCATTCGTGCTCGGGGCCGCGTACCCAGCCGCGACCGAGGACTTCCTATCCGTGGGTGCCCTCGAGCGCACCGGGGACGAGGCCACCCCGTACCGGGTGGCGACGTTCTCGAACGCCGGGGCGCGGCTCGCCGGGCCGGGGGTGGACGTACTGTCGGCCGCCCCCGGCGGAGGCCTCCAGGAGATGAGCGGCACGAGCATGGCGACCCCGCACGTTGCCGGCGTGGCCGCCCTGTGGGCCCAGAAGCTAATGCTCCACGGCGCCCCGACCGCCGAGGAACTGCTGTTCAGCCTGCGGTCGTCTGCCGTCGTCCCGCCCGGTCTCGACGTGGCGGACGTCGGCTTCGGCATCCCCCAGGCCCCACGGGCGTGACCCGATGCGACGCCCCACCGACGGCATCGCGCGAATCGTCGTCGTCACCCCTGCGGGGGCGGAGCGGCACGTCGGCACGGCGATCGTCGTGGACGACCGCCACGTGATGACCTGCTGCCACGTCGTGAACGACGCACTGGGCCGCAATCATCGCCTCGACCCGGCACGGCCGCCTCCCGGCCACCGGTTCGCAGTGCGGTTCCCTTACGCCGACAATACCCTCCGGTCCGGTGAGGTGGCGGAGTGGGGCTATGCCAGGGCGGTCCCCAAAGACGTCGCTGTGCTACAACTCGACCGTCCCGCACCCGCGGCGGCTGGTGTGGCCGTGTTCAGCGCGGACGAGGTCCGGGGGAAGCCGTGGGCGTGCATCGGCTTCGACGAGCTCGGGATGCCGCGCGACGTTACAGGGGAGTTTGCGGCCGTGCTGCCCAGTGAGGAGCGCCAGCTCAACGGCAAGAACGGCGTCGCCCCACATATCGCCGGCGGGTACAGTGGTGCCGGCGTCTGGGCGGACGGACCGGATGCGTTCGTCGGGATGGTGACCACCGTCGACCGAGACCAGAATCTCAACGGCCTGGCATACGCTATCCCTACAGCGGTACTGGCAGAGGTGTGGCCAAGATTGCGGGTGGGCGGCGCCGCGCAGAGTGCCGGGCGCGAGATCGCAAATGGCCGCAGCAGTCGGCGGTACCTAGCGATTGTCGCCCTATTGGCAGTCGCCATCTCTGCGTGGCTCATATTCTCGCGGCAGCTCGACCAGGAGAGGCACAGTCGACTAACGTCCCTCAACCGCGATACGTTTTCTACGTTGAGTCGAATTGATCGCAAGCTTCTGCTCGAACCTAATAACCCGGATCCGGCTTGGTGGGACGGTGTCAACGCTGACAAACTGGATGAGATGATTCTTGCGTTAGAAGCGGCCGCTCCGTACCGCCCCTGGAGTTGGGCTGACCCGCCCTGGAGAGAATCCCTTCTGGCATACTACGGCGGAGTGAAAGCATATTTGAGTGGGGAACCGGACAAGGCTCTTGAGAAGATCCGGGGTCGAGTGGGCGTGGTCGACGATAACCAGGGTGCGGATTTGGATCTACTCCGCGCGCGCTGCCACATCGCCCAGGGCAGTTTCGCCGCCGGGATCCAGGCGATAGAACCCGTCCTCACTCGGTACCCGGACTCCGGCACGCTGCAATACTTGAAGGGGCTTTGTCTGCACCGGCTCAGGCGACACCACGAGGCGGACGACGCCTACGCTGGCGCAATGACTGGCGGAAGGCGCGCGGACGCTACTGGGGACCCCCGGATCGAACGCGTCGTGATGATTCGAGCCCGGCTAGGAAACTTGTCTGATGCTTTGGACGCTGGTATGGCTAAGGCAGTGGCTGGGCCGGACACCACCACGACCTTAAATGAGGCTAAGAAGCGTATTGCGGAACTGAACGTCGTCCGGATCGTCCAAGAGGCGGAATCGCAGTTAGTGGAAATCCGTCGCACCTCCTTGAAGAATCCGGCGGCAACCGCTTTCCCCAGGCGCCTCCTGGCAAACGCGTACTATGAGGCCAGTTATGTTGTTGGCTTCGACGACGCCAATCAGGCATCGTTCCTCGCCCGTTCAGTCGATCTCCATAGAGAGCTCGGCCGTGATACTTATCGGTATGTTGAGCATCCGTACATACTAAAATACCGCGCCCACGCACACCTAATTAAAAAAGACTATCTCGCCGCACTCGCCGACCTGGAGGAGGCGGCCGCGTTTACGGAGCAATTGTACCAGGGGAAAAACCTTTCCGATAATGATCGAGAGGAATTGGCCAAGCGGCACATCGAAGTTGGAGAGTTGATTGCGCGGCCGCTTCTTACTGGCGCGATCACCGGGAATGCACTCTCTGACCAATTCAGAAATCGTTTAAAGGACGCCGTACCACATTTTCGCAGAGTCGTAGAATTGGTCGGAGCAAACGATTCTCCCCCTCACGTAATGCGCGAGTTCCGTGGCAGGGCACGTGCGGGCTTAGTGGTGGTGTATAATGAATTGTGGGTTTCGTACAACGGCATGATACCGTTGACGACTGCCGCTGAGGCCTATCTAACGGCACTTGCCCACTTCCATTCTGCGAACACGATTCGATCGCTGGCGCGTTCCGCCGAGGCCGATCTAGCAGTCATTGGTGGAAGTCATAATAATGAAAGAGCCTGTGAGCACGCGCTGCGCGAGGTGCGTCAACTGCTCGGTGCTCTGCGCGAATAAAGAACTGCGTCGTATTTTTTGCAACCTTACTTACCCGACTGCGATCGCCAAACCGAGAGGGCGATCGCTTCGGCTGCCCATGTCCATCGCCCAGCGCACCCCGGTCTCTCGCACAGCGGGGCGGGTGCGGGCGGGGCAACGAGTGCTCGTGTCCTGGCCTCCCGCAACCATTCTGTCCGCACGCCACCTTGGCACAAACTGAAGGCTCCACGCACCACCCCGACAGTGAACGCCCCGTCGGACTCTGGGGGGTGGTACAGTCGACTTGTCCTCGCAGCCAGGCGGGTCAGACTCGCCCCCGGTAATCGC
>DASPHQ010000253.1:0-3699 GCA_035629595.1 Urbifossiella sp.
CAACCACGCCTCCTACGCCGACGCCAGGGCCAAGCTCGAAGCCGCCCAGGTGGCCGCGAAGGAGGCCAAGGACCTGTTCGCCAAGAACGCCGCCGACCTCCCCGTGGCGTTCAAGGCCAAGATGGACGAGCTGGAAAAGACGCTCAACGACAAGACCAAGGACTACACGACGGACACCGCCAAGCTCCGGGCACAGTTCAAGGAGCAGACCGAGGCGCTCGAGAAGGTGGTGGACGCGCACCGGCGGCTGAAGACGGATTACGAGGACCTGAAGGAGCAGAACCGGATCATCGTCACCAAGATCAAGCCGCCGGACCCGCTGCAGTACGACTCGCCGCAGGGGCGGATCATCCGCCGGCCGGAGCCGAACGTGGTCGAGATCGACCTCGGCTCGAGCTCCCTCGTCACCCCCGGCCTGACGTTCAGCGTGCTGCCGATGGACTACCCGGAGAAGGGGAAGGCGTCGCGGCTGCGGGAGTTCCGCGAGCCGGACGAGCGCGGCATCATGAAGACCCGCACAGAGTTCGTGCCGAAGGGGTCGATCGAGGTGATCGAGGTGATCGGGCCGGGCCTGTCGCGGGCGCGGATCACCGGCGAGTTCGACCCGATCCGCGACCGGGTGCTGGACGGAGACCTGATCTACAACTCGGTGTGGCGGCGCGGGGTGGGCGAGCACGTCGCCCTGATCGGCGTGTTCGACACCAACGGCGACGGGACCGACGACATCGAGGCGGTCGAGCGCGACCTGCGGAAGATGGGGGTGACGCTGGACGCGGTGTTCGACCTCCGCTCCGGGGCGTGGAAGGGCCGGCTGACCGACCGGACGCGGTATGTGGTCGAGGGGTACCAGATCCCGGTGACGGCGAACGACCCGCACCAGGTGGCGAAGGCGGCGCTGATCGGCAAGATGGCGGCGGCCCGCCAGGAGGCCGTGGGGAAGGCGATCCCGATCATCAACTTCCGCGACTTCTTCGGCCGCACCGGCTACCGGGTGAACCCGAACGTGCCGGAAGCCCAGATCGCCCGCGCCGTGTCGCGGTACTTCGCGGCCGTCGGCACCGACCCGATGCCGACGGTGGCGCCGCCCCCGCCGTAGGACTGAGCCTTGCTCGCGAAGCCCGGGGACGCCGTCCCCGGGCTTTCTTCTGCGCGTCACCCCAACTCGATACGTTCCCCCTCGACCGCCACCGCCGCCGCGTACCCGGGGGCGGGGCACCAGTCGGCCACCGCCCACCCGCACCCGACCAACTGCGGGTGCCGCGCCGCAAGCACCGCCGCGGGGCGGGCGGGATCGAGTTCCACGTCGAACGCGTCGAGGGCGTGCATCGTCGCCCCGGCCGCCTTGATGACCGCCTCCTTGCACACCCAGCCGCGGTAGAAGGCGTCCGGCCGCACGGCCGCGTCGAGGGCGTGGTACGCGGCCCGCTCGGCCGGCGAAAAGAACCGCTTCACGAGCCCGTCCGCGTCGGGGATGGTGCGGCGCTTCTCGGCGTCCACGCCGACGCGCACGGCCGCCACCGCCACCAGTGCCAGACCGGGCGTGTGCGTCACGTTGAAGTGTAGGCCGCCGCCGTCGAGCATCGGCTTCCCGCTGGCCGCGACGGTGATGGGGACGTGCCCCGGGGCGACGCCGAGGTAGCCGCCGAGGAGCCGCCGCAGCGCCCCCCGCGCCAGGGTGAATTGATCGCGGACGGCCGGCGCACGGTAACGAGCGGCGCGGGCGTGTTCGTCGTCGGTGAGAGCCGCGGCGAACACGTCGGCGGGGAGCGGCGGGCGGTCGAGATCGACGACCCAAACGTGGCACTCGCCCGCCGCGGGCGGCGTCGTGGCGGGGTCGGCGGGGCAGGGGAGGACGCGGACGCGCATACCGGCTCGCCGGACACCTGGGTTGTGGGACACGCTCACCCCACCGCCGCAGTATACTCACCCCGTCGATCCTCCCGGAGGCCGTTCCATGTCCCGCGCCGCCGTCGCCGTACTGATGCTGTGCGCTGCCCCCGCGCTCGCCGACCCGCCGGCGCCTCCCGCGCCGGCGGACGACGCGGCGGTGCGGAAGGTGCTCGCCGACCAGGTGGTGGCGTGGAACAAGGGCGACCTCGACGGCTTCATGGCCGGCTACTGGAACGACGAGCGGATGACGTACATCTCGGGGTCGAAGTCGGTTCGCGGCTGGAAGGCGCTGCGGGACCGCTACCGGACGGCGTACCAGAGCGAGGGGAAGGAGATGGGGAAACTGTCGTTCGCGGACCTGGACAGCGAGGCGGTCGGGTCGGGGGCGGTCCTCGTGCGCGGCCGGTGGGAGGTGACGGTGGGGAAGGAGTCCGTCGGCGGCTGGTTCACGCTGCTGTTCCGCAAGCTGCCGGAGGGGTGGAAGGTGACCCACGACCACACCTCGAAGTGAACCTCACGGGGCTTCGGTGATGACCGTCAGGCCGGGGATGCCGGCGAAGTCGGCAGGGTTGTGGGTAACGAGTTCGAGCCCGTACGCGAGGGCGGTGGCGGCGATCCAGGCGTCCGCGAGGCCGATCGGTTGCGCGCGCCGGTGGAAGCGGACTGCGGCCCACAGTTCACAAAGATGGTCGTCGGAGTGGAGGACGACCATTGGTGCGACGACGGCTTCCAGCCGGTCCCGCCGACGCCGACCCCCACCGGGCGCTGACCGCGCCGTGCGTCAACTCGGCTCGTGTTTGAAACGAGATGCCGAGGTCGTAGCCCGTGATGTGCGGCTGGTAGCGGGCGAGCAGAGTGTGTCTTTTCACCATGTACGAGACGATGTTCGTGTCGAGGAGCCGCGCCGGCATCGTTCACCCTCCGGGACGCTGGCGGTCCTCACGGAGCCGCGCGAGGAACTGATCGAGTTCCTCGTCGGACTCCCACAAGTCTTCCCCCGTCCCGACCAGGTGCTCGAATGTCGAGGTCGGCTTATTCGGGAACGGCCTCGGATGCCGCCGCGGAACCTGCAACATCGCCACCAGGAGCTCGAGTTCTTCTACCCGGGCCGCGAGGTCAGCAGGCGACTCAGAAATGCCTGTCAGGCGGGATGACAGGCGCGGCGGCTTCGTCTGAAGCATCGTGACCTGCCGCTCAAGTGCCTTAACGCGGGCGGCGAGTTCGTCGATCGTCGGTTCCGGCATCGTTCGTCCTCCTCGCACCTCGGCATTGTAGCACGGGTCACACGTCGCCCAGCAGCTGCGGGACCGTCTCGCGGAGGCGGTCGATCTCCTGGTGCGTCTCGCCCAGGTACGCCAGCAGCCGCAGGTCGTCGCGGCTGACGGTGCCGCCGCCGAACACCCACGCCCGCACCCGGAACAGCTTGTACAGCTTCACCAGCTTGCGGTCCGAGACGAAAATCTTGTAGTCCCGCACCAGCGTCTTCACCAGCCGCTGGAACTCGCGGAACACGTCCGCCGGGAAGAAGACGTGGCGGTCGGTCTGCTCCTCGCCGCGGCCGTCGCCGGTGCGGCGGGCGAACAGGAGCGTCAGGTAGCGGTTCGCCTTCAGCAGGTCGTCGAGCGAGCAGTGCCCCTCGGCCCACGGCTTCTGGTTCAGCCCGCGGTACGCCTCGGCCCGGAGGCCGGCGTCGATCAGCTCGGTGAAGTGCTCGTCCTGCACCGACAGGCTCTGCACCTTCAGCACGAACCGGTCCTTCAGCGCCGCCAGCTCGCCCTGCTCCGGGATCTCGTTCGTCGCCGCGAACAG
>DASPHQ010000254.1:0-3363 GCA_035629595.1 Urbifossiella sp.
TCCGCCAGCGCCTTCGTCACGTTCGCGCGGAGCCGCTCCTCCAGCCCCGGCGGCATCGCCCGCGGCAGCAGCCGCGTCACCCTCACGGTGAACGAGAAGCTCTCGAGGAAGTAGCCGCAGTGGGGGCAGTCGGTCTTGTGGAAGTCGAACTTCGCGCGGACCTCGGCCAGCAGCTCGTTGCCGTGGTGGTCGGTGAGGAGGGCGCGGAACTCGGTGCAGGTCATCACGGCGCCATCCCCCCCTCGAAGTGCGGGGCCAGCGCGTCCCGCATCCGCAGCCGGGCGCGGTGGAGCCGACTCTTCACCGCCGGCACGCTCAGCCCGAGCAGGTCGGCGATCTCCTGGTTCGGCAGCCCCTCCACGTCGGCCAGCACGTACACGTCGCGGAACGGCGACGGCAGGGTGCCGATCGCGTCCTCGATCACCGCCGTCTGCTCGGCCGCCAGCACCGGGTCGTCCGGCCCGACGTTCCACCGCGACACCGGGCCGTCACTCACCTCGAGGGTGTCGGTGTCGGCGTCGTGCGTCTCGCGCTTCTGGCGGTTGGACCGCTTCTGGCGGTACGCCAGGGCCGCGTTCACGGTGACGCGGTGGAGCCACGTCGTGATCTGGGAGTCGCCGCGGAACGTGTCGAGCTTGCGGATCACCTGGACGAGCACGTCCTGGGTCACGTCCTCGGCGTCGGCGTCGTTGCCGAGCATGCGCCGGGCGATGTGATAAATGCGCGGCGCGTACTCGCGGAACACCAGTTCCGGGGTGAAGGCGGGCGCCACCCCGGGCTCGGGGACGGGCGTGTCGGGGAGAATCGGGGCATGAGTCATGGCGGCTCGCGGGGCGACCCTCTTGATACGATAACCCGGCGAAACGGGGGCGCAAACCCCCACACGGTCTGCCGAGCGAACCGCATGCCATTCACCACCGCCCTGTTCGACTTCGACGGCACCCTCGCCGACAGCTTCGCCGCCATCACCCGCAGCACGAATTTCACTCGCGATCGCTTCGGCCTGCCGCCGCTCCCGGAGACGGTTGTGCGGGAGTACGTCGGCTACGGCCTGCCGAACCTGATGGAGGAGCTGGTTCCGACTGCCAATCCGGCAGCGGCCGTGGCCGTGTACCGGGAGCACCACGCGGGAATCGCGCGGGCCGAAACGAAGCTGATCCCGGGCGTCGCGGACACCGTTCCCGAACTGGCCCGGCGCGGGCTGCGGCTGGCGGTGTGCAGCAACAAGAGCGTGTCGTTCACGCGCGAGCTGGTGGCGGCGCTGGGGCTGGCCGAACACTTCGTCGCCGTACTCGGCCCGGAGGACGTGGGCGGCCGGGCGAAGCCCGACCCGGCGATGCTGCAAGAGGGCATGACCCGCACCGGCGGCACGGTCGGCACCACCGTGTACGTCGGCGACATGGCGATCGACGTTCACGTGGCGCGGGCGGCGGGGGTGCCGGTGTGGCTGGTGCCGGGCGGGGCGGAGGGGAAGGAGTCGCCCGCGGCCGCGGGGCCGGACCGGATCCTGACCGGCTTCGCGGAACTGCTGGACCTGCTGCCGGGCCGTCACTCGTCGTAATCGACCCGCCCCTCGCGGCGCTTGCCCATCAGGTTCACCTGCCAGTAGCGGCCGCTCGCCGCGTCGAGGCACGTCAGCCAGCCGCCGCCGTGGGCATAAGTGTCGATGCACACCGCCCCCGGCACCACCTTCGGCACGCCGCCCTTCTGCGACGTGTGGCCGCACACGACCGTCTTGCCCGAGACGTGCCGCATCGCGGGCGGCAGGAACTCCCAGTACAGCCACATGTCGTCCTGCTCGTCGAGCGGGTCGCCGGGCGACAGGCCGGCGTGGACGAAGACGTGGGTGTCGGTCTCGAAGTACGGGGCGAGCTGGTATTCAAGGAATTCCCAGTGCTCGGCCGGCACGTCGGCCAGCGTGCCGGAGCGGCCGGGGGCGCGGCCGTAGGAGCCGAGCGTCTGGAGGCCGCCGACGCCGAGCCAGTCGGCGCTGGCGCCACGGTCGCCGGTGCGGGCGGCGAGCATCATCAGCTCGTGGTTGCCGCGGAGGCACACCAGCCGCTTCCCCTCGCGCTTCATCGCGACCAGCCGGTCGAGGACGCCGCGGCTGTCGGGGCCGCGGTCCACGTAGTCGCCGAGCGTCACGACGGTGTCGTCGGCCGTCGGGGCGACCCACGCGAGGAGGTCGTCGAGCATGTGGGAGCAGCCGTGCAGGTCGCCGATCGCCAGGACGCGCATGCGTCGATCCCCCAAAGTCCGCTCTATCGTATCCGCCGCGGCGCTTCCCCGCCGCGCCGCCTGTGGGTAAACTAACCCGATGCTCCACTCCTCCCCCCGGCTGCTGCCGGCCGTCGCCCTCGTCGCCATCGCCCTCACCGCGAGCGCCCAGCCGCCGGTGAGCCCCGACCACGCCGCGAAGATGGCGAAGGGGACCGAGCTGTTCAAGTCGTCCGTCCGCGAGCTGCTGGCGAAGAAGTGCCAGAGCTGCCACGCCGGCACGCGCGTCGAGGGCGAGTTCGACCTGGGCACCCGCGAGGCGCTGCTCAAGGGCGGCACCGGCGGCGCGGCCGTGGTGCCCGGCGACCACAAGAAGAGCCTCCTGTACCAGCTCGTCGCGCACCAGCGCGAGCCGCACATGCCGCACGAGCGGGCCAAGCTCCCCGCCGCCGACATCGCCCGCATCGCCGAGTGGATCGACCTCGGCGCCCCCTACGACCGCCCGCTGCTCGGCCAGGACGTCGCCTCCGCCTGGACGCGCAAGGTGGTCGCGCCCGAGGCCCGCCAGCACTGGGCGTTCCAGCCCCTTCGGGAAGCACGAAATCCGAAACCCGAAATTCGAAATCCGATCGACGGGTTCGTGCTCGCGAAGCTGACGGCGAAGGGGCTCGACTTCAACCCGGCGGCCGAGCCGCGCGTGCTGCTGCGCCGCGTCCACCTCGACCTCGTCGGCCTCCCGCCGACGCCCGAACAGGTGGACGCCTTCGAGAAGGACCACTCGCCCGCCGCGTACGAGAAGGTGGTGGACGAGCTGCTGGCGAGCCCGGCCTACGGCGAGCGGCAGGCGCGGCACTGGCTCGACCTCGTGCGGTTCGCCGAGAGCCACGGGTTCGAGCACGACTACGACCGCCCCACGGCCTACCACTACCGCGACTTCGTCATCAAGGCGCTGAACCAGGACCTGCCGTTCGACACGTTCGCCAAGTGGCAACTCGCCGGCGACGAACTCGACGACATGCTCGCCAACGTCGGGACCACGTTCCTCGGCCTCACCGTCGGGTGCGCCCGCTGCCACGACCACAAGTTCGACCCGGTCCCGAGCCGCGACTACTACCGCATGCTCGCCGCGTTCACCACCACCGTCCG
>DASPHQ010000255.1:0-5783 GCA_035629595.1 Urbifossiella sp.
CGACAACACCAAGATCGGCGTGCAGGAAACCGCCAACCGCACCAAGCTGAAGGACTTCTTCCCCGAGTCGGCGAAGCAGGTGGCGCCCAAGTTCCTCGGCGGCGCCGAGGCGAAGATCGACGCGGGCCAGCCGGCGCGGCCGGTGCTGGGCCGGTGGATGACCGCCCCGGACAACCCGTTCTTCGCCAAGGCGATGGTCAACCGCACCTGGGCGGCGCTGTTCGGCAGCGGGTTTGTCAACCCGATCGACGACATGCACGACGGCAACACCCCGTCGCACCCGGCGCTGCTCGACGCCCTGGCCCGCGACTTCAGCCGCAACGGGTTCGACGTGAAGTTCCTGTACAAGAGCGTCCTCCTGAGCAAGGCGTACCAGCGGACGAGCAAGCCGGCCGCGGGGAACGAGAAGGACGAGACGCTGTTCAGCCACCAGGCGGTGAAGGTGATGAGCCCCGAGCAGCTGTTCGACAGCCTGGCGCAGAGCACCGGCCTGGCCCAGCAGGTGGCGGCCCGGCAGGCGAAGAACCCGATGATGAAGGGTCAGCCGAACGGCCCGCGCGACCAGTTCGTGCAGTTCTTCCTGGCCGGGGCCGACGCCTTCAACCCGACCGAGTACGAGGCCGGCATCCCGCAGGCGCTGCGGCTGATGAACTCGAAGCAGCTGGTCGGCAACCCGGCGGCGGTGCGGCTGTACCAGCAGAACGCGAAGGACGAGCCGCGGGCGGTGCTGGAGCGGATGTACCTGGCGACGCTGGCCCGCCGCCCGACCGCCGCCGAGCTGACGCGCCTGACCAGCTACGTGCAGTCCGCCGGCACCCAGACCGAGGGCTACGGCGACGTGCTGTGGGCGATCCTCAACAGCAGTGAGTTCACGATGATTCGCTGACGGACAAGCACCCCGAAGCCCGGGGACGGCCGTCCCCTGGCTTTCGCGAGCGAAATACCTTCACCCCCCAACCCCGCGGTTTCCCATGCTGAACGAAGTGACCCGCCGCCAGTTCGCTCAATGTGCCGCGCTCGGCGTCGGCGGCGTGGGCCTGTCCGGCTGGCTCGACGTGCTCGCCGCCCGCGCCTCGGCGCAGCCGGCCGCCGCCGCCCCGCGCCGCGCCCGCTCGATCGTGCTGCTGTGGATGGACGGCGGCCCCAGCCACAAGGACACGTTCGACCTGAAGCCGGACAGCCGCGGCGCCGGCGAGTTCAAGCCGATCGCCACGAGCGCCGCCGGCGTGCAGATCAGCGAGCACCTGCCGAAGCTGGCCCGGCTGATGAACCACGGCGTCCTCGTCCGCGGCATGAGCACGCCGGAGGGGGCGCACCCGCGGGCGAAGTACAACCTCCACACCGGCTACCGCGAGGGGCAGGGCGGGCTGGTCTACCCGAGCCTCGGCGCCATCGCCGCCGCGGAACTCGGCCGGCCCGAGTCGCCGCTGCCGGCGTTCGTGTCCGTCGGCGGCCGCAGCTTCGGCTCCGGCTTCCTCGGGCCGCGCTACCAGCCGCTGATGGTGCAGGACGCCGCCCGTGGGGTGGAAGACCTGCGCGCCACGATCGGCGACTCGCAGTTCGGCCGGCGGATGGGGCTGCTGGACGAGATGGAGAAGGCGTTCCACGGCGAGTACCGCGCCCCGCTGGTGACCGACCACCAGACGACGTACCAGCGGGCGGTGCGGCTGATGCAGGCGCGGGAGGGGCAGGCGTTCGACCTGTCGAAGGAGCCGGCCGCGAGCAAGGCGAAGTACGGCACCGGCAAGTTCGCCGAGGGGGTGCTGATGGCCCGCCGGCTGGTCGAGGTGGGGGTGCCGTTCGTGGAGGTGACGCTCGGCGGCTGGGACACCCACAACGACGTGTTCGGCCGCGTCCGCAACCTGTCGACGCAGGTGGACAACGCCACGTCGGCGCTGCTCGACGACCTGCGCGAGCGCGGCCTGTTGGACAGCACGCTGGTGATCTGGATGGGCGAGTTCGGGCGGACGCCGAACATCAACAGCCGGGGTCCGATTCCGGGCCGCGACCACTACCCGCGGGCGTGGAGCCTGGCGATGTGGGGCGGCGGCTTGCGCGGCGGCCGGGTGGTGGGCCGCACCGACCGCGAGGGCGCGACGGTGGAGGACGGCAAGGTGGGCACGGCCGACTTCCTGGCGACGGTGTGTGAGCTGTCGGGGATCGACTACACGAAGAAGAACGAGACGCCGACCGGCCGTCCGATCCAGATCGTGGACAAGGCGAAGCCGTTCACCAGCCTGGTGGTGTGACGCGCGGGCCGACACACGACGCCCGGGGGTGGTGGCCCCCGGGCTTTCTTCGTTTACGTGGGACGGGGAAGGTGCTTGCGACCGCCCGCGGGGTGCGGTACGCTCCTGTGGATGGGCCGTGCCCGCCGCGGAGTCGTACCGGGGGCACCCCCGACACTTGCGAGTAGTCCTAAGCACTGTTTGGCGAGAGAGGACATCTGCGATGTCGAAGCTGATAACGCTCTACGTCGTCGCTCCACTGATACTGGTTCTTGCTGCGGGTAGTGCAGCCGCGGATGAGAAACCGGACCCAGTTCCGGGTGGGTTTACCCTCAATCGCCAGATCAGTCTCGGTGATGTGATGAACGTGGTGATGGCGCTGGCCACCATCGCGGCCGTCGTCTACGCTGCGAAATCGTTCACTGCAGATCACGAACGCCGGCGAAAGCAGGCGACGATGGAACACCTTGATGCCACATCGAAAGACATCAGAGATGCAGTGCTGGCGAGCGTCGGACCTGCTGGTACGCCTTCGCTAACGCGGGAGAACGCAGAAGCCATCGCCGCAGACCCCGCGCAGATGCGGGTGTGGGACACGTTGTTGGCGATGCTTGAGCGTCGGTCACTGGGGGTGAACTCCGGAGTCTACGACTTCAGCGTTATGTACAGCATGTCGGCGTCGTTCCTGATCGAAGTTTATGCGCGGGCCTATGAATATATGGCGTATGGGCGACGGTGGGCCGCTGAGCGAAAGTTGCCGGCGAAGTATTACAAAGAGTATGAGGACCTGGTTGAGAAGTTACACGCCAAGAGAGGCACAGAACACAAACCTCTACCTGTATAGTCGGCCACAGGCAGACCAACTCCTGCGCTGAAGCAGGCCGAATCAGGCGCTACACCTGACCGGGGACGCATGAAGGCTTTTCGAGGTTCAAAGATCCCTCGGCGACCCGGGCTGCTGAACGGGATCGTTCGGCGTGGAAGCCCCGAGCTACGAGGTGACGGGGCGGGTTGAGGAGTGGTTGTGTCGAATGCTATTATGGTGGGAAGCGAAGTGAAGCCTTCAAGACTTTCAACGTGTCACATCCGAGTTGCATATCTCGGGGTGGTTCTAGCGATTGCGCTACAAAGCGGCTGCGCCGCACCAACGAAACACTACCTTACCGACACTCCTGACGAGAAGAACATCGAGTTTGCGAAATTCGAGGTCGCGTATTTCTCCTTTTTGGCCACCATGACCGGAGCTGCGGCATTCGCACTTCTCGGGTTGATGTATGTCAGCCAAACTACGGGCATCCACCGGCGCTTCATCCAAGTGTGTATTATCGCGTTCGTGCTTGCTGTGTCGATGCTGACACTTGGCTATGCGGCCCGGAATCTCTGGGTGATGTCGCGGCAGCCGCTAAAGGAATGGTTCACGACCCTTGACTTCTACGTAATCGGCCCTCTTACCGTCGTTACCTATTTCGTTGGCGTTGTGTCACTGGTAGGCGTCGTGGTTACGCTACGCTATCCGATCGACAACGCGGGCAAACTAAAACCGGCCGAACCAGGCGCGGCACCTGGCCCGGCCCGCATGTAGGCTTTCCCAGACGTGCAGCTCATCGGTGCGGGCCGGGCAGGTGAGCCGGGTCGTTCGGCAAGTGAGGACGCTATTATCAAGAAGCTTTGTTCTGCTGGCGGCTGGGGAATTGGCGCGGCCCTACTCTCCTACGGCACGAAGTACATGATTCGTGACGTGACCGAGCGCGACATCTGGACGTCGTTGCTCGTGGGCGTAGTCGTCGCGATTCTGACCTCCATCCCCTGGAAGAAGAAGGCCGCTCAGGAAGGCAAGGGCTGACGAATTGCCGAACCCGGCACCGCAGCCGACCGGGGACGCACCTTCGCTCTCCGGGGTGTGTGCTTCCACACGCGGCCCCGACTGCCGAGCGTGTTCGTTCGGCAAGAGGGCTTCGGGTGCGTGGGTGGTGGCGGTATCATGTCGGCATCGACGAGGGGTACGCGATGAGCGACACGCTGATCATCCGCGGGCGGTACGCCGACCGGACATTCGTCCCGGACGGCCCTCTGCCCGACGCCGAAGGGCCGGCGGAACTGGTCATCACCCCGGCGGGCCCCGCCCCCCGGTCGGGCGGGTCGATCGCAGACGCCTTTGGGGCCGCGCCCGTCCTGCGGAGCGGGGACGACATCTTAACCCAGGTTCGCGCCGACCGAGACGAGTGGGGCGACCGCTGATCGACCTCGATGCGAACATCGTGATCCGGCTGGTCGAGGGCGACGCACCGACCCGCGCGCCGCTGGTCGCCCGGCTGACCTCGCCACTAGCCGGCTGGAGTGCCGGTCCAAGCCCCTGCAGGCGAGTGACGCCGCCACCCTGGCGCAGTTCGACGTGTTCTTCGCCGGCGTCGAGCTGTGCCTGCTCGAGGTGACCGCTGCCGTCGTCGAGCGGGCCACCGAACTCCGCGCCAGGTACAACCTCAAGACGCCCGATGCCCTCCACTACGCCACGGCCGTGGAGGCTGGCGTAGCAGTGTTCCTGACCGGCGATCGGGGCATGGCGCGGTGTTCGGAGGTGCCGGTCGAGGTGCTGTGACAGTGCGTCTTGAAAGTCGTAGGCACACTCCGTGTGGTGCCGAGGCCTAACATGTATGATGTTGGCGCGAAACATCGTCCGCTGTCGCCCCAGGAGCGGTGGCTCGGCGGCATCTTCCTGGCCGTGTTCCTCGGACTACTCGTCGCGGAAATCTTCCACGACTACCAGCCCGTGAAATTGAGCGCCCTGCTGATCATCCTGTTCTGGATTCCGCTCCTCGCCCTCCACGAGGCGGGCCACGCCGTCGCCGCGGCCCTCCTCAACTGGCACGTCGGCCAGGTCGTCATCGGCGTGGGGCGGCTCGTCGGCTCCTTTCGCGTCGGCACCGCCGTCGTCGAGATTCGCCTCGTTCCCATCGAAGGCTTCGTCAAGTGCGTCCCCAAGGACCTCCGCCACCCGCGTCTCAAGAGCGCCTGCATTTATTTCGCGGGTCCGGGCGTCGAGTTGCTCCTCGCCGTCGTTATCCTTCTCGTGGTCGGGCCGGATCGCCTGTTGGCGAAATCGGACGACTACATCGTCATCGGCTGGCAGAGTCTCGCGATCGCGGCCGCGGTGCAGGGGGTGTTGAACCTCATCCCGCAGTCGCTCAAGACGCCGGGCGGCGAAATCCCCAACGACGGGCTGGGCATCATCCTCAGCTTCCTGCGGCCGGACCGTTACTACGCCGACATGATTGGCGGCACGTACAACGAGCAGACGCGCGACTGGGACGCATACGATTCGGCCGACTGGTGGAAGCGCGGGAAGTAGCCGGGGCACGCCGGCGCCGGCTACTCCTCCCTCAGCCGGTTGATTGCTCGGTCGGAGCCCTCGGGATCAGCCCGGAGGGCGTCGGCGTGTAGCCCGGGGTGCACAACCTATTGCAAACGTGGGAGGGGGTTGTCTCTAAACGACTTAGGGAATCAGGGGATAGGTGCTGCGGGCGGATCGTCCGACTTGGGTCGATCTAAAACCCGCCT
>DASPHQ010000256.1:0-2469 GCA_035629595.1 Urbifossiella sp.
CTCGATGGAGTCGTAGCGGGTCACGGCCAGTTTCCCGCCGACGCCCGTCAGCACGCCGTAGGTGCCGATGAACCCGCCGGTGGGCCGTATCTCGTCAGGGTTCTGGGACAGGAACAGGTAGTTCCGGGGGCCGTTGCCGCCGACGAAGGTGATCATGGCCGCGAGGGCGGCCTCGGAGTCCGCGGCCCGCTGGCGGACCTCGGGCAGGCGGCTGTTGAACTGGGCCCGGGCATCACCCACCGGGCCGGGGAGGAACGCCCCGTCGAGCTTGGCCACGGTGCTGGCGGCGGCATCGATGCTGGTCAGGCCGGTCGCCATGAGTCCCCGGATGTTGCGCAGCTCGCCGAGGGCGTCGGAGAACGAGGCGCTGTCGTCGGCGGGGGCGACGATGGCGTCGGCCGCGTCGGACAGGCTGATGCCGGCGTCGGAGAGCACCAGGCCGGCCTCGGCGAGCGTCTCCACCGCCTCCACCTGGGACCGGAGCACCGGCACGTAGCGGGCGACCGGCAGGAACCGGGTGGCCGTCGACATCTCCTTGCGGGTCTTCTCGAAGTTGGCCCGGGCGCCCAGCAGCTCGGCCCGGGCCTCGTCGAGCTTCTGGCCGGCGATGAGGCCCTCGGAGCGGAGCAGGGCGGCCTTGCCGTTGATGGCGGCTCGGCCGGCGGAGGCGGCGTGGGCCAGGGAGAAGCCGGCCAGGACCAGGATCAGGCCGCCGAGCACCCCCAGGACCAGGCGCCGACGGCGGCGGGCGGCGCTCGGGTGCCGACGGTGGCGCCGGGGGCCGTCGGCGTCGGACCCGCGGCCGTCCCGGGGTCGGCGGCGGGAACCGTCGTTTGCCCCTTCGGGCGTCAACCGCCTGGCTTTCGACTTGGCGAACGTGGCCCGGATCCTAGGGGTCGGCCGTGCGAAACCCTTTCACCTGGCGTTCACGAACCGAATCGTGACGCGGACCCCGGGATCGGGTAAGGTGACTCCACTCGACGCGCGGCGAACGGAGAACACTGATGAGCGGGGCAATTCAAGCGCTGGAGATCGATGGCAGTGGGCCGACGGCGTTCCGTCGCACCCTGTCCTTGCTCCTGCCGATCTTCCTACTCGCCGCACTGATGATGATGGTCAGTGACCGGGCCGACGCCTCCACGGCGGGCGCGGGGGTGGCCGCCACGGCGGTGGCATCGAGCGGAGCCGCTGGCGCAGCCAGCCAGTTCAGCATCCAGGCGATCGTCTGTCCGATCCTGCTGTTCCTGCGGGCCGCGTTCGGGCCGTTCTTCGCCGGAATTTTCGACGCCTTGCTGGCAGCCTTCGGCTGCGTCGCCCAACCATCCGGCTGACGCCGGCGGCGAGCGCCGCTTCGAGTACGCATCACGCAACCCACCGTCCGGGACACCCGCGCGGTGGGTTGTTTCGCGTCATGGGGAGCGACCGCGCCTCGTCCTGGCGAAGGGCCGCCGGGGGGGCGCTAGCCGCCGGCGGGGGTGCAGTACTTGTCGAGATAGGCCTTGAGGCGGACGCTGGCGTCGCTGAAGCGGTCCTCGAGGAGCCGCTGGGCGGCGGCGGGGTCGATCTTGGTCACGTCGTAGTCGGCCGTCTCCAGCGCCGAGGCCACCGACTTCACCGCGTCGGAGATGGTGACTACCGCGTCCTTGATGTCGGGCGGGGCGACGGCCACCGCCTCGTCGAAGGCGGCGAGGGACGTGTCGAGCCCAGCCTTGATCTGGGCCGGGGTGGCTGACGCGGGCACGCTCTGGGACGCGTCGAGCAGCGACGGGATGAAGGCGCAGAACTCGGCGCTCCCGACGCCGGTGAAGCTGGTGTCGACCGGCCGCACGGTGGTGAGGGGGGCGGCGGAGGAGCTGGTGGTGGGGCTGGCGTCGTCGTTCTTGTCGTCGCTGCATCCGGTGAGGGCCACCAGGGCGGCGAAGCTGGCCGCGGCCACCACACGGGACCGCCGGAGACGTCGGGAAGGTCGCATCCGCTCTCTCTAGCAGATGTCGGCTAGCAGACCTCGTTCACGTACCGGTTGAGCCGGGCCTCGGCCGCTTTGACCTCGGAGCCGGTGAGGCCCGAGAACGCACTGGGCCTCACCTCGCTGAGGTCGTAGCCAGCCGCTTCCATGGAGTCGAAAAGCCTGGCGTAGCCACGGGCGTACACGTCGAGGTCGTTACTCAGCTCGTACGGGACGGTGGCCTGCGCGGTAGCGAACGACCGCCGCCCCCACGACACGGCCGCCTCGACTTCGCTCGGCGTGCGGGCTGCGCTGACGGCGTTCAGGGCGTTTTGGAGATCGGTTATCGGTCCGCAGAAAGCAGTGCTGGTGGGGATCGGGAGCGGAGTGCCACCGCCGGTCGTCCCGCCGCCGGTGGTGCCGCCGCCTGTCGTCCCGCCGCCTGTCGTCCCCCCGCCGGTGGTGCCGCCGCCGGTCGTCCCCCCGCCGGTGGTGCCGCCGCCGGTCGTCCCCCCGCCGGTAGT
>DASPHQ010000257.1:0-6139 GCA_035629595.1 Urbifossiella sp.
GCCGTTTTTCGCACGCCTCGGAGGAAACCCATGCCGCTCTCCCGCCGCCGCGCCGTCGCCGCCGCCGGCCTGTTCGCGCTCGCCGCACTGGCTCCGGGGGCTTACGCGCCCGTCGCGGCGCGCGCCGCCGCCGAGGCCGCCCCGACCGCGTACTGGGTCTACTTCGGCACCTACACCGGCAACAAGGACGGCGACAGCAAGGGCATCTACCGGGCGAAGATGGACATCAAGACCGGCAAGCTGTCGGCGGCCGAGCTGGCGTTCGAGATGGGGAGCCCGTCGTTCCTGGCCGTCCACCCGAACGGCCGGTTCCTGTACGCGGTCGGCGAGGGCGGCGGCAAGGAGGGCGGTCCGGTCGTCGCCTTCGGCCTCGACCAGAAGACGGGGAAGCTGACCAAGCTGAACGAGGCACTCAGCGGCGGGTCCGGGCCGTGCCACGTCGCGGTGGACCCGACGGGGATGTTCGCCGGTGTCGCCAACTACGGCGGCGGGAGCAGCGCGTTCTTCAAGATCGGGGCCGACGGAAAGATCGGCGAGCGGGTGACGTTCACCCAGCACGCCGGGAGCGGGCCGAACAAGGGCCGGCAGGAGGCGCCGCACGCCCACTGCGTGCAGTTCGTGCCCGGGACGAAGTACGTGGTCGGCCTCGTCGCCGACCTCGGCCTCGACCAGGTGAAGGTGTTCGCGCAGTCGGTGACGAAGGCCGACGTGGTGGAGTCGGGGGCGTTCGACATCGCCCTCCCGCCGGGCGCCGGGCCGCGGCACATCGCGGTGGCCGGCGACGGGAAGTACGCCTACGTGTGCGGCGAGCTCGACTCGACCGTGAACGTCGTCCGGCTCGGCTTCGCCAAGACGGACAAGAGCGAGGTGGTGCAGTCGCTGTCCACGCTGCCGAACCCGGTGAAGGGGAACTCGACGGCCGAGTGCGTCCTCCACCCGAGCGGGAAGTACGTGTACGTGTCGAACCGCGGGCACAACAGCGTCGCCGTGTTCAAGGTGAACGACGACCGCAAGCTGACCGCGGCCGGGCACGTCACCGGCGACATCAAGACGCCGCGGAACTTCGCCGTCGACCCGACCGGGAAGTGGATGCTGGTGGCGAGCCAGGACGGCGGCAAGGTCGGCGTGTGGGAGATCGACGCGACGACCGGCGCCGGCAAGGAGACCGGCAGCACGACGGCGGTGAGCCGCCCGGTGTGCGTGAAGTTCGTGCCGGTCGCGGAGTGATGCGACCCGAAAGCCCGGGGACGGCCGTCCCCGGGCTTCGCCCGGTCAGTCGCTCACCAACTCCCCCAGCGGCGACCGCAGCCGCTTCCCCAACTCCGGCAGCAGCCCGTAGGCGTGCGCCAGGTACTGCACCGGGTGGAACGCCCGCTTCCCCGTCCCCTCCTGCATCTGCAGGCGGCACGACCCGCATTCCGTCGCCCCGAGCAGCAACCCCGGCCGGTCGAACGCCTCGATCATCCGCCGACCCGCGCGCAGCGAGGCGTCGTAGTTCGCGGCCGCGAGCCCCCACGGGCCGGCCATGCCGGAACAGCCCACGTCGATCGGCTTCATCGTGACGCCGGGGATGAGCCCGAGCAGCCCCGGGCCCGACACCGGCCCGCGCAGCGCCTTCAGGTGGCACGGCACGTGGTGACCCAGCGCCACGTCGAGCGGGCGGAAATCGGTCCGCAGCCGGCCGGCGGCGTGGAGGCCTCCGAGGTACGTCGTCAGCTCCGTCGTGGCGGCGGCGACCGCGGCGGCGTCGGCGTCGTCGAGCAGGAGGAGGTAGTCCTGCGACAGCGTCATCGCGGCGGTCGGCTCGGAGCAGACGATGCGGTACCCGTCGCGGGCGTAGTCGGCCAGCGCCCGCACGTTGCGCACGGCCAGCTCGCGGGCCGTCTCCAGGTCGCCCTGCGCGAACGGGGCGGCGCCGCTGCCGACCTGCCGCGGCGGCACCACGACCGTCACCCCGTTGTGCCGCAGCACCGCCACCGCCGCGGCCCCGACCGACGGGTCGAACACGTTCGCGTACGTGTCGGCGAAGTACGCCACCTTCGGGGCGTCGGGCGCCGCCGGCACCCGCCGCTCGCCGCGGGCCGCGCGGAGGAACGTCTGGTGCGCCAGCGCCGGCAGCCGCCGGCGGCGCGACAGGCCGATGAGCTTCTCGATCACCCACCGGGCCGGGCGGTACCCGAGCACCGCGTTCGACAGCGGGGCGAGCCGCGACGCCAGCGCCGCGAGGCGGTCGGCGCGGGCCAGCACCCACGACACCCGGTCGAGGCCGTGCTCGGCGTGGCGGCGGGCCTTCGCCTCGATCATCAGCCGCGGCACGTCCACCCGCGACGGGCACTCGTCGCGGCACATCTTGCAGTTGACGCACCGCGACACCACCGCCCGGGCGTCGTCCGAGCCGAGGTCGGCGAGCCCGCGGACGAGGTTCGCCATCGCCCGCGGCGACGCTTCTTCGAGCCCCGCGGCGGTGAACGCCGGGCACATCCGCCCCGCCCCCCCACGCGGCCGGCAGTCCCCACACCCGGTACACTTCTCCGCCTCGGCTTCGGCCGTCGTGTCCTTCCAAACCAGCAGTGGCGCCCGGCCTTCCGGTCCTCTGTCCTCCGTCCTCTGTCCTCGATCCTCTCCCCGCAGCGGCCACGCCGGCCGGCTCGGGTCGGGGCCGATGATCTTGCCGGGGTTCAGCACGTTCTTGGGGTCGAAGACCCGCTTCAGCTCGCGGAACACCGGCAGGAGCGGGCCGTACTGCCGCTCCACCCACGGGGTGCGGGCGATGCCGGTGCCGTGCTGCGTGCTGACGGTGCCGCCGAGCGACAGGGCGAGGGCGTGAACCGCCTCCGCGACCGGCCACAGCTTCGCGCGGTCGGCGGGGTCGGCGAGGTCGATGAGCGGTCGGGTGTGGACCTGACCGGCGAGGGCGTGGACGAGGAACGACGCACTCAGCTCGAACCGCTTCATCACGTCCTGGGTGCCGGCCAGGAACTCGGCCACGGCCGCCGGCGGTACGCCCACGTCCTCGACGAACGCCGCCGGCCGCGGGCCGCGCCCGATGCCGTACAGGCCGCTCACCGCGGCTTCGCGCACCGCCCGGACGCGGGCGACGCCGTCCGGGTCGCACGCCGGCTCGGCGAGTACCACCAGCTTGTGCCGCTCCTTCAGCCCCTCGACGGCCCCCCAGGCGCGTTCCGCCGCCTCGCGCTCGGTGTCGGCCTCGAACGCGACCAGCAGCGCCGCCCCGACCGCGGCCGGGACGGCGTCGGCCCCGCGGCCGGACAGCGACAGGAGGCGGCGGTCGAGCAGGTCGGCGGTGGTCGGCTCGAACCGGGGGAGGTCGGCGGCGGCGTTCACCGCGGCCTCGAGCGTCGGGAAGCCGAGCAGCGCCAGGCACGTCCCGCCGGCCAGCGGCACGGTGGCGACGGTCACTTCCGTGAGGAACGCGAGGGTGCCTTCGGAGCCGCACAGGAGCCGCGGCAGGTCGGGGCCGGCGGCGGTGAGCACGTCGTGGAGGAGGTAGCCGCAGCGGTTGAACGGCGTCAGCGGCCGCGTGAGGTGGACCAGCTCGCGGTTGGCACGCAGCAGTGCGGCCGTGGCTTGAGTCAGGGAAGTGGTGCGGGCGGAAAGTCCACCCGCCGCGGCGTGCGCGCTTTGGGGCGTCTCCAGCGTATCGCGCGTGCCGTCGTCCCAGACCACGCCCAACCCGCGGACGTGGTCGCGGGTGTAGCCGTGGCGGACGGCGTTGCCGCCGCTGGCGTTCGTCGCCACCATCCCGCCGAGCGTGCAGCTCGCGCCACTGGCCGGGTCCGGGGCGAACCGCCGGCCGACCTTCGCCAGCGCCGCGTTCAGCTCCGCCAGCACCACCCCCGGCTCGACCGTCGCGGTGTCCGAATCGATGCGCAGGATGCCGCGGAACTCGGCGCTGAGATCGACGACGAGTCCCGGGCCGAGGGATTCGCCGGCGACGCCGGTGCCGGCCCCGCGCGGCACCACCGGCAGGGCGTGTTCGTGGCAGTACTTCACGAGGACGGCCAAGTCTTCGGCGTCTTCCGGGAAGGCGACGCCGAGCGGGGCGACCTCGAACGGGCTGGCGTCGGTGGCGTACAGCCCGCGCCGCACGGCGTCGAACGCGAGCCGCCCGCGGAACGTGTTGCGGAGGTCGTCGGCGATCTGCTGTTCGTCGGGCAAGGGACCAGTTTCGAGTATCGAGTATCGAGTTTCGAGACTTGCTGGGATTGTACGTGGCACCGCACGCCCACGCGATCGACTCGAGACTCGAAACTGATCAACCCCGCCCCAGCGCCAGCGACATGAACTCGGCCCGGGTGCTGGCGTTCGTCTTCACCAGCCCGCGGACGGCGCTGGTCACGGTGACGGCGCCGGGCTTGCGCACCCCGCGGATCGTCATGCAGCTGTGCGACGCCTCCACGACCACGCCGACGCCGCGCGGCTGCAGCTCGTTCATCACCAGGTCGGCGATTGTCTCCGTCATCCGCTCCTGCACCTGCGGCCGGCGGGCCACGCTGTCCACCACCCGGGCCAGCTTCGACAGCCCCACCACCTGTCCGTCGGGAAGGTAGCCGACGTGCGCCTTGCCGAGGAACGGCAGCAGGTGGTGCTCGCAGCACGACGCGAACTCGATGTCCTTCACCAGCACCAGCTCGTCGGCGGTCTGCGTGAACGTCTTGGCGAGGAAGATGGCCGGGTCCTGGTGGAGGCCGGCGAACACCTCGGCGTACATCCTGGCCACCCGGTCGGGCGTCTCCTGCAAGCCCTCGCGGTCGGGGTCCTCGCCGACGGCGAACAGGATCTCGCGCACCGCGGCCTTGATCCGCTCGTGGTCGACCGGCGCGAACGGGGTCGCCGCGAGTCGCGCGAGCGCGGCGAGCGTCACCGGGTCGTCGTCGTCGCAGCCGGGGAACGGCTTGGGGGTCGCGTCGGCCACGCGGGGCACTCCGGGGGCGAAGCCCGGGGACGGCCGTCCACGGGGTTGCTGACGCGCATTCTACCCCTGGCGGGCGCCGCCGGCCCGGGTTACCATCTGGGTGGAATGCCGGACGCATTCATCGCCCGGGAGGCCGCTTATGGTTACGCTCCCGCCCCAGGACTACATCCCCGCCCTCCGCTCCGCGTTCGACCGCGCCGCCGCCGCCGAGCTCGACGACCTCCTCGGCCCGGCCGACCCCGCCGCCGACCTGCGCGTGCTCCTCGCGATGGCCGACCCGGGTCGGCTGCACCGCCTCCGCGACATGCTGTACGAGGGGCGAGTCGTGAACCACTGCTTCCGCCGCGGCGCCGGCGACCGCACCGAGGGGTGCGTGGCGTTCTGGCTGACCGGCGTCACGTCCGTGGTCGAGGTGCTGGCGCTCGACTACCCGAGCGAGGCGCACCGGCGGGCGGTGTGCCGGTCCCTCCGCGCGTGGGACGACGGCACCCTGACCCGCGACATGGTGTTCGCCGGGCTCGAAGGGGCCATCTGGGACAGCGTCCGCACCGACGGCCCGCTCGGGTAACACCGCATGAGTCGCGCCCTCATCGCCCTGGCCCTGTTCGCCTCGCCGGCGGCGGCCCGCCCGCCGAACGTCGTGTTCGTCCTGGCCGACGACCTCGGCTACGGCGACCTCGGCTGCTTCGGCCAGACGCGCATCCGCACGCCGCACCTCGACCGGCTGGCGAAGGACGGCGTCCGCTTCACCCAGTGCTACGCCGGCAGCACCGTCTGCGCCCCGAGCCGGTGCGCGCTGATGACCGGGTTCCACACCGGCCACTGCCGCGTCCGAGGGAACGGCGGCGGGGGCGGGCCGCGGGCGAACGTGCCGCTGCGGCCCGACGACCCGTGCGTCGCCGAGGTGCTGCGGCGGGCCGGGTACGCGACCGCGCTCGTCGGCAAGTGGGGGCTCGGCGAGGAGGGGAGCGTCGGCGTCCCGACGCGGAAGGGCTTCGACCACTTCTTCGGCTACCTGAATCAGCACCACGCCCACAACTACTACCCCGACTTCCTGTGGCGCGGCACTGCGCGCGAGCCGATCGCCAACCCGCAGTCCGCGACGGAGAACGTGGCCGCGCGGTTCGTCCACTACGCCCCCGACCTGCTGCGCGAGGACGCGCTGCGGTTCGTCACCGCGAACAAGGACCGGCCGTTCTTCCT